>JAFAVL010000214.1 GCA_019242465.1 Chroococcidiopsidaceae cyanobacterium CP_BM_RX_35
GGTTTAGCTGCGAGGCGCTGAACGGTCAGTACACTGTGGTGTACCATCCTCAGAGTCAACCCACCCGGTCCTTGGGCGATTCCAGCGGCTTTAGGTGGTGGGTGGAATTCAGAACAACGCTGCAACGCTATTAGCCAAAGGCTAGAATCCTACCGACCAGATGGCTTACTGGAACTACGCACGGCGGTGGAAAATAATTACAACACGATTTGTGTCACAACTGAGAGAAACCCTTCCTGCCGAATTGTACTGACTGTACCTCCCGGTCAAGATCCAATATCTACCCGCGATCACGTTTTCCAAAATCTCACACTTGCAGACAGTGGACAGCGAACAGAAGGCGTTAACACGCTAGCAGGCGGTCAACCAACTGGTGAAGTTGGGGATTTGTACAATTTGGGTCGAACAGTTCTTGGTGGTGGGCATAATTCTGTGACAGCTAATAGCATTAACTTGCAACCTTTCCTTGACCGAGCTGATGGTGGAACTGGCACCAGACTAGGGAACGGAGTACCTGAGCAGACCAACCCGCGATTGAATCCCAACAAATTCCGGTAATAGTAATGCATGGGTCAGGGGTTAGTTAGACTCAAAACAGTATATTCTTTATCTAGAACCATAGATGGTCAACCGCAGTCGCGTTCAACCTGGTCCTGGTCAGGAATCAGTCTGGGAATATCCCAGACCGCCTCGCCTTGAGGACACAAGCAAACATATCCAGATTGTCTTTAATCAAGTGGCGATCGCCGATACCCATCATGCTAAACGGGTGTTAGAAACCAGCCATCCACCTGTCTATTACATTCCCCCCAGCGATATCAAAATGGAACACCTGGTTCTGGTACCTGATACCAATTGGTGTGAGTGGAAAGGTCGGGCAGCATATTACAAAGTTGTGGTTGGAGATAAGCAAGTACAGAAAGCTGCCTGGTTTTACCCCAATCCCACACCAGCCTTCGTGACGATCAAAGACTATGTAGCTTTTTACCCACATTTGATGGATGCTTGCTACGTCAATGGTGAACAAGTGCAGCCACAGCCAGGAGATTTCTATGGTGGCTGGATTACCAGTGATATTGTGGGACCATTCAAGGGTAGTCCTGGTACTTGGGGGTGGTAAAGTGAGTCAAGCTCCTATCCCAGTTGTTGTTAATGGTGCCACTGGCAAAATGGGTCGTGAGGTCGTTAAAGCCGTGGCACAAGCGGCAGACATGAACCTTTTGGGCGCAGTTAGCCGTAGCCCTGAACATGTTGGTAAAGATGTCGGAGAGTTAGTGGGAGTTGGAGAGTTGGAAGTACCAATTACTGACCAACTAGAGTCGATACTGGCGTTTGTTGCTCAAGAAAGACAGCCTGGAGTGATGGTGGACTTTACTCATCCCAGTAAAGTATATGACAACATTCGCTCGGCCATTGCCTACGGAATTCGACCTGTTGTTGGTACAACTGGGTTGAATGCAGCTCAAATTCAAGATCTAACCGAGTTTGCCGACAAAGCTAGCACTGGCTGTCTCATTATCCCCAACTTCTCAATTGGCATGGTTTTGCTCCAGCAGGCAGCAATTCAAGCGTCCCACTACTTTGACCACATTGAAATCATTGAACTGCATCACAACCAAAAAGCTGATGCCCCTAGCGGTACCGCAATTCAAACTGCCGAGATGTTAGCGGAGATGGGCAAAACTTACAATAGCCCTATAGTTGAGGAAACGGAAAAACTGCCAGGAGCGAGAGGTAGCCAGGCTTTTGAAGGCATTCGCATCCATAGTGTCCGTTTACCAGGACTCATTGCTCACCAGGAAGTGATCTTTGGGGCACCTGGTCAAATTTATACCCTGAGACATGATACTAGCGATCGTGCTTGTTATATGCCGGGAGTACTACTGGCAATTCGCAAAGTCCTCCAGCTCAAATCTCTAGTTTACGGGTTAGAAAAGATATTATGAATCAAACAGGGCAAAACTGATGTTAGTCCCACTTACACGCCAGAAATTTGAAGAACTGATTCCCCGCATTGCCACTGCCGCTCAATACCAATATTATTGGGGAAAGCTGCCAGATTTTTTGAAGCGGTTATCAATTTCTGTTGTTGCCGTGGTGGTCGATTGGGTGATCTCGCTGATTTTGGGCGATGAGTTAAACGGTTTGCTCTTTTGCATAGGACTATTTGGATTTTTTTACTGGCTATGGGCACCTGTTTTGTGGGCAAGCCTGCGTAATCGGGAATACCGCCTTTACTCTTACAGTGGTTTCTTTCGCGGTCAGGTCCTAGATGTGTTCATTACAGAAGAATTGGTTGGCAAAGAGGAGACTGTCAATCAAAAAGGTGAACTGGTGATTTTGGAGAACCGCGAACGACGGCTCAACTTAGAAATTGGAGATGAAACGGGATTTACTACTGAACTGCAGGTACCTTTACGCCGTACCCACCAGTTAATTGCCAACGGTCAGGTAGCGGAGATGTTGCTGCTGTCGAATCAAAGTGACTTGAGCCGGATTGCCAGAGTCACAGACGTTTATATTCCCGACCGAAACTTATGGGTGAGTGACTATCCTTATCTACGACGAGATGTACTTATAGAAGTCAGTCGTCAGCTTAGAGACGATCGAGAGAGAACTCCACGTTCACGTCGCAGCTCTAAGAAAAGACGCACAAGTCAATCATCAAGACAGAGCAGCGGTTGGTAGTTTAAACTACCGTACCTTACTTGAATTATGACTAGGGATAGAGTTTAGTTCACGTTATTTCCTCCCTAAGCTGGGTGTAATTTCGTATAGATGTTAGCTAACTTAGTATATATAAATCCACTACACCAAATACTCGTAAAACTCTTTTGGTGTCAAGAGTAGCATGAATATGAATAGCGACAAGCAATTTCTAGATAGACATGACGAACCTGCTGAAATCATTGCAGACCGCGCGGATGACTCTACAGCAGACCCCAGCTTAGGCACTCTTGCTGCTCAGGTAGCTGGTGCTGTTGTAGGTGGTGTGGTTGGTGGTAAGGTAGCTGGGAAAGCTGGAACTGTAGTGGGTGCGGTAGTAGGAGCTGTAGCCGGAGGATTGGTAGCAGATAATCTACCAGATGAAGCTGTGGACAAAGCCAAAAATATCACTGAAATAGCAGCTGATAAAGTCAAAGACATTGCCCAGAATAATAAGTCTGCTATTGAGCCAGCAGTAGAAAAAGC
>JAFAVL010000472.1 GCA_019242465.1 Chroococcidiopsidaceae cyanobacterium CP_BM_RX_35
ATACAGGTTTTTATTGATTACTGGTTTGAAGTCAGCACGCTTCCCGATTCAGCCAGGAGATAGTTATGGCCCGAAATCACCAAACAGTTTTGATCGTCGATGACTCTCCTGAAGACCGAGAGACATATCGGCGGTATCTGCTTCAGAATCCTGAAGATCGCTACACGATTTTGGAAGCCGAATCGGGAGGAGGGGGGCTGGAGCTATGTCGGCGCCTTAGACCAGATGGGATTTTGCTGGATTATCTGCTACCAGACTTGGATGGGTTGGAGTTTCTGTCGGAATTGCGAACCCAGACCAATGCCATTACTCCACCCGTAATTATGCTGACGGGGCAGGGGAACGAATTCATTGCGGTGCAGGCGATGAAAGCCGGAGCCCAGGATTATCTAGTCAAGGGACGGATGACACCTGAGGTCTTGCGGTTGGCAATGGATGGTGTAATTGAAAAAGCTCAGTTACGCGCTCAACTCCAGCGGAGTGAGGAGCGACTCAAGATCGCCCTAGAAGCTACTTGTATGGGCATTTGGGAGTTGAATAGTCTGACGGGTGAGGTGGTGTGGTCCCAGAGCCTTGAACTTTTATTTGGTCTAGATCCAGGTGCATTTGCTGGTACTTACGAAGCCATGCTGGAGCAGGTGCATCCCGACGATCTCGGCTCCGTTACCCAAAGCATTACCCGCACCCTCGAACAGCGGAGTTACTACCAAGTTGAGTACCGCATCCTTCAACCTGATGGCAGTGTCCGTTGGGTTGCGAGCGAAGGTCGAGTGTTTGATGATGACGCTGGAAAACCAGTACGGGTGATTGGAGCGACCCAGGATATTAGTGAGCGTAAGCAGACAGAGGCGGCGCTGCGACAAGTAAAAGATGAGTTGGAACTGAAAGTCGCCGAGCGGACAGCGGAACTTGTCAGTGTCAACAGGCAGTTACAGTTAGAGCTTGAGGAGCGTCAGCGGGCGGACCAGAAGATCCAAGAACAAGCAGCCCTGCTTGATGTTGCCACTGATGCAATTCTTGTTTGCGACCTGAACAACCAGATCTTATTCTGGAATCAGGGGGCCGAGCGTTTGTACGGCTGGACGGCAGAGTCAGCGCTGGGAAAGAATGCGAACGAGTTGCTGTACAAGGAAGTTTTACCGCAACTTCTAGATGTGCATGAGACTGTTACCCAGAACGGTGAGTGGCAGGGAGAGTTACCTCAAGTCACGAAACAAGGCAAGGAAATCATCGTCAATAGCCGCTGGACAATGGTGCGCGAGCTTGAGGGGCAGCCAAAATCTATCCTGGTCGTCAACACCGACATTACCGAGAACAAACAAATCGAAGCGCAATTCTGGCGCGCTCAACGCCTGGAGAGCCTTGGCACCCTTGCTAGCGGCATCGCCCATGACCTGAACAATGTGCTGGCACCCATCTTAATGTCAGTGCAACTGTTAGAGATGAAATTACCCGATCAGCAGAGCCAGCGGCAGCTAAAGATACTGGAAGCTAACGTTAACCGCGGGGCAGCTTTGGTTAAGCAAGTGCTGGAGTTTGCCCGAGGCATCTCAAGTGAGCGCACAATTTTACAAGTCAGACACCTAATCTGGGAAATTGAGCAGATTGCCGAACAGACATTCCCCAAATCAATCGAAGTTTACACGAATATCCCAAGTGACCTTTGTTCAGTTTCTGGCAATGCCACTCAACTGCACCAAGTGCTGATGAACCTAGTAGTCAACGCCCGTGATGCGATGCCCAATGGCGGTACCCTAAGTATCTGTGCCGAAAATCTGTTCATTGATGCCTACTATACTCGCATGCATCTTGAAGCCAAAGTGGGTACCTACGTTGTCATTACCGTCTCGGATACTGGAACTGGCATGGCACCTGAAGTATTGGAGAGAATTTTTGAGCCCTTTTTCACAACCAAAAAGTTTGGTCACGGTACGGGGCTTGGTCTATCAACCGCGCTCGGTATCATGAAAAGCCACAATGGGTTTATCAACGTGGCGAGCGAGGTAGGCAAAGGTAGTCAATTTCAGGTGTACTTACCAGCGGTGTCAGGAACACTTTTGCAGCCAGCCCAAGACCGTGAGCTGGTGGCTACAGGACATGGAGAATTGATATTAGTTGTGGATGATGAGGTCCCAATTCAAGAGATTACTAAAACAACGCTGGAAACATATAACTACAAGGTACTCATAGCCAAGGACGGGATTGAGGCACTCGCATTGTATCCCCAGTATCAGAAGGAAATTGATGTAGTGTTGATGGACATGATGATGCCATCAATGGACGGTGCCACGACCATCCGCGTGTTGCAAAAAATTAATCCGCAGCTTAAGGTTATTGCCACGAGCGGAGTAGTGTCAAACGATAAGGTGGCTGAAGCTGCTGGCATAGACGTCCAAGCATTTTTGTCGAAGCCCTACACAGCGAGAGAATTATTGAACACGATTAACGGCGTTCTGAGCGCGCCATAAATCGAAATTGCCTAGCTGAATTACGCAATATGTGTACTCAACGTTCTACCGGAGGCAGCTCCGGCAGCTTCCCTGAGCAAGCTCAATTTCACTCCTGCAATACAGTCTTGGAAACAATCCGCGTTTTCTTGCGATCCGCTTCCGAAAGGTCTTCTCCTGACTGTAGCCGCGTTGCACTCGTTTGTAATACCGTTGCCGCTCCTGTGTCTCCCATTTGCAACGCTGTTTTGGCAGCCGTTTGTAGCATTGTTGCTGCCCCAGCGCGATCGCCTTGTTGCAACTTTGCCTCTGCCATTTGAGTTTGGCGGTATTTCGCTAACGCTAAGAGATGGGGCTGCACCTTGGGATTGGGGGCAGATTGGAACTGCCGTTGGACGTTTACCTCTACTGGCACAATGGCGGAAAGCAATCCTGTTTGGTTCGCAGATGGGTCATCATAGCGGACTTGCAGACTCGCAATTGTCTGTCTACCTTCTGGCAACTGACCGACATAAAGGTTCGCCAATACCACTCGCTGCATGTCCTTCATCAAGTCTCCTAGCCGCACAACTACCCGTCCATCCTCCTCGTATTGCACTGGCAACTCAATCGTATCCGGAGCTACTTGTGCAATTGGTTTAAGTTCCGC
>JAFAVL010000548.1 GCA_019242465.1 Chroococcidiopsidaceae cyanobacterium CP_BM_RX_35
AAGGGAATATCACTCTGCATTCAGGAGATTTGATACTCAGGCGTGGCAGCAGCATCACTACCAATGCCACTGGCACAGACCCTGGTGGTAATATCACCATCAATACCGACAACCTAGTTGCCGTCCCCCAGGAAAATAGCGATATCAGCGCTAATGCTACTGAAAGTTCTGGCGGCAGAGTGAGCATCAATGCTCAAGGCATCTTTGGCATCCAATTTCGGCAGAAAGACACACTATTAAGTGACATCACTGCTACTTCTGCTCTTGGTCCTCAGTTCAGTGGTACCGTACAAATCAACACTCTTGTTAACAACCCCAGCCAAGGATTAGTCAATCTGCCAGTGAAGCCAGTCGATGTTGTCGGACAAATTGCTCAGGGCTGTCCAGCTGGTGTAGGGCCTCGATCCAGCAGATTTGTCGTCACAGGTCGTGGTGGATTGCCGCCCGATCCTACGGAAGCTCTTAGGAGTGAGCCGACTCTAGCAGATTTAGGCACGACCGTTCAACGCCGAGATCATCCTGCTAGTGCTGCTCCTCTCAACAATCCCGTCAGTTCCAAACCTGCTCCACTTGTGGAAGCCCAGGGATGGGTAACCAACGCTAAAGGCGAAGTGGTCCTCGTAGCTCAGGCACCTACCGTCACCCCACATATTCCCTGGCTATCGCCTAATATCTGTCATACATTCTAGAAATTAGCATTGATGAACCGGAGGCGGAGCGTCTCCGGCTCCGCTCAAAACACATCTTTTAGGACGCAAGACTCCCATTCGTTCTCTTAAACCACGGGAAGTTGTGCAAGAAATTTACGAAGGAGAAGTCAAATGACCGCTCTGACTCTCAATCTGGATGCCATCGTGCAACTGACTGATGATGTCTTCTCTGCTCTGTGTCGGGCTAATCCAGAGATTAAGTTTGAACGCACAGCTAAGGGAGAACTGATTGTTATGCCTCCAACAGGCGGAGAAAGTGGGAGTCGGAACAGAAAACTAACCCAAAGACTGGGAAACTGGACTGATGAAGATAAAACTGGCGAAGCCTTTGACTCTAGTACTATGTTCCAGCTCCCCAATGGTGCTTATCGTTCCCCTGACGCTGCTTGGATTCTACTGGAACGCTGGGAAGCTCTTAGTCCTAAAGAACGAGAAGCATTCCCACCAATCTGCCCAGATTTTGTTGTTGAGTTGCGTTCGCCTAGTGATAGCCTAAAAACCCTGCAAAATAAGATGCAGGAGTATATAGATAATGGCGCACGCTTGGGCTGGTTGCTCAATCCACAAGATCAACAGGTAGAGATTTATCGTCGAGGACAGGAAAAAGAGGTTTTATCATCCCCTACTAACTTGTCTGGAGAAGAGGTACTTCCAGGCTTCGTCCTGGATTTAAGAGGAATCTTGTGATGCACGCATATCAAAGTGAGTCCCTACCACCCATCAGATCGGCTACAGGCTTATCAGCGGTAGCTCATCGGGTACGTAAATTGTCCGCCTCATAGCTTTCCCCATAGGTATTACATTTATCATACTAAGATGTGGTTAACCTTTGGGGTTTTAGAATGGAGCTAAAAAAATGCCGATGAAGGTGGAATATCTGCCCAAGTATCTATCGCCTGGGTTGATTTGACAACGTGCATCCCTGCATTGGTGAAGCGATGGAAAGCGCCATCAGCTTGAGCTGTGAAATCAACAACGCCGGGAACGATAACGGGGGATGTGCAATCCTCTAGTAGATATACTTTCTTAACTAAGTTGGGGTCTTGTGCCATAATCTCCGTTAGGAGATCGTCAATTGTCCAAGCAACGCAGTGACTTTTGGCTTGACCAGCAATAATCACCACGTCAAAGTCCAGCAGTTTCTGGATAAAGTCGGTGTTTTTCTGCGCAATCGGGCAACCTTCAGGATCATCCAAGACTTCTGGACGTAGTACGGAATAATTCTCCGTCAGGGGATTACTGCCTTTAACCTCAAACAGAATTTGGCTACTACGGGCAATGTTGTGGAAGAATATCGCTTCTTCTACGGCTGAAACAAGGGCATGACCAATACCACCTAGCATGGAGTGATAGGGCCATACCGTTAACGGGTATTTGCCGTCATCACTCAACTTCTGGACATAGTGCAAAGCATGTTTTTGCAGGGCAAGGTAGTCACCACCAGCAAGACTGTGAGCAATGGCTGGGTTGACTTTCCACACTCCTTTCTGGACATCTTCAAGAGTAATGTTGGTCGCAGCTGGAGTAGGGTGTTCTCCCCCATCGTTGATCCAGAAAATGGGATGGAAGATCTGCATAGCCGTATGCGTATCCATGGTAGGCGCGATCGCGCTAATTACCCCCAAGTTGCGATAGATAAATTCACACAACCGCACGTTGTCATCGACTGCTCCCATACCAGAACGTCCCCCGACAAACAGTTCAAATTCGGGAATACAGAAGGTGTTCTGAACATCAATCGCCATCAGGCAAATGCGGGTTTTATCTTTGGCGGCTGGTTGAATACTATGCTGCTTTGCCCAGGCTTCAGCTGCTGCTGCCCGTTCTTGGTAAAGCACTCGCCAAACTTCTCCGACTTTATAGGGGTCAAAGTGAGGGGGAATGGGTAGTTGCTTTGTGGTTTGTGTTGTCATGTTTGAATTCTAGAATTTTAAACTAGAATCGCCAACTCGTAAAGCCTCCAGCCTTACGTCAGTGCTAGCGTTGACATTGGGGACAGAAGTGAGCTGAGCGCCCTGCTAATTTGAGCCGTTGAATCGGCGTACCGCAGATCCGACATGGTTTGCCAGTGCGATTGTAAACCCAAGCAACACCGCCATAATTCCCGTTGATGCCCTGCACATTGAGAAAGTTGCTAAAAGTCGTTCCACCAGCTGCGATGCTAGTCTTGAGAACCTCAACGATTGCATTTCGCAGACTTTCTATCTGCTCAAGCGGCAAATCTGTGCAGAGCGTTTCTGGTTGCACACCACAAAGAAACAAAGCTTCATCAGCATAGATATTGCCTAATCCTGCCACCACCATCTGATCTAACAATGCACTCTTAATCGGACGACGGCGATTATGTAGTTCTCTCGCTAGGTGTTCAACCGAAAACTCAGCGGAAAACGGCTCTAGCCCTAGTCTCCCTAATCCAGTCATTACGCTTTCAACCGCCACCCCTGGCGGAACCCACCACATCTGACCAAAGGTTCGCTGGTCAACAAAGCGCAACTCGCGTTCCT
>JAFAVL010000590.1 GCA_019242465.1 Chroococcidiopsidaceae cyanobacterium CP_BM_RX_35
GGATAACATTGTCTGACACTGAAAAAACAATGCCAGGTGTAACTGCGGGTTTACCCAAACCGCTGGCATCTGACCAAAGCTTTAGCAAAGTTCCAATGTTAACGCAGACCTCTTGATGCTTCCAATCCGGTGCCTTGGTCACAAACAGTTCTCCGTCAATAATCTCGTAGCGATTGACGCGATCGCCCTCAAAAAATTCCAGGTCAGAAGTCGTCCAACGGACTGAACTGGTTGGAGTTGTCTGCATAAAACCCCTCGCCGTTTATTTCTTCGATCATAAATGAACCAGCTTACCCTCGGTGTCCACCATTTGAAGAAGTTGCCAGCAGAGTAAATGGATGCAGCTGCATCAAACATTTCGAGCGAAAAAAGCGGCATTCAACCCAGTTGGTAGGCAAATGAGTTATTTTGGTGATTAGACTGGCGCTATCGTGTGGTAGTTGGACATGAAAAAGTTTTTTTTGTTGTGCTTGTTTGTCATTGGGTTAGGCTTTGCTCTATTTAGCTTTTCTGGAATGGCAGAACCGGGCGAGTTTCAATCGCTCGTACTGGACTTCCGAGAAGATGTCCCAGCTGCCCAGATTCAGGCTGAAGTCAGCAAGATCGCACAACAATATAACGTCCAACCTCAGTACAATAGCGAATTTTCAGCCTCTGACCATGTATATGTTCTGAAGGGTGATCGCCAGTTACTGAACCAGCTCAAACACTCTCCACTGGTTAAAGATACAGAATTTATTGAGCCCAATTACCTCTACCAAGTCCCATCAGGCGACACTGTCCCGACAGCATTTCCGGCTGAGGCAAGTCCTACCCTCAAAGGACCTAACGATCCCTACTACAGTAGACAGTGGAATCTACATAAGCTTGGTGTGGAAACGGCATGGGATGAGACTAAGGGCAGTGGTGTGACGGTGGCGGTAATTGACACTGGGATCAGTCACGTCCCAGATCTAAAAGACACTAAATTTGTCCAAGGCTACGATTTCGTCAACAACCGAATAGATGCTGATGATGATAACGGTCACGGGACTCACGTTGCCGGGACAATTGCTCAGTCAACTAATAATGGCTATGGTGTTGCTGGTATTGCCTACCAAGCCAGCCTAATGCCCCTGAAAGTGCTGAGTACTGCTGGCGGCGGCACTGTTGCTGATATTGCTGAAGCTGTTCGGTTTGCTGCTGACAAAGGCGCTGGCGTGATTAACATGAGCTTGGGTGGCTTTGGTGAGAGTCAGGTTCTTAAAGAAGCCATCGATTATGCCCACACAAAAGGAGTGGTCATCGTTGCTGCCGCTGGGAATGCCAACCGAAATTCCGCCTCCTACCCAGCCCGTTATCCTCACGTCATCGGCGTCTCTGCTTTAGATGCGGCTGGGGAAAAAGCCCCTTACTCCAATTTTGGCGCGGGAGTGGACATCTCGGCTCCTGGTGGTAGTGCAGCAGGTGGAATTTTGCAAGAAACGATTAAGCCCGAAACAGGTGAGGGGGTGTTTACTGCTTTCTCTGGTACTAGCATGGCAGCTCCCCACGTTGCTGGAGTTGCTGCTTTGGTGCAATCTGCGGGGGTGAAAGAGCCAGACGAAGTTCTCAACGTTCTGAAACAGTCGGCTCGCGCCATCCAAGATGACACCCTAAACCACTTTGGAGCCGGACATCTAGATGCGGCTGGAGCAGTTAAATTGGCAGTGCAAGGTCAAATCACTTTCCGCGATTTCTTCCGGTGGTTAAGAGATAATGGCTATCTCAATCCCCGCTTCTGGATCGACGGGGGTGCGGTGATGCTGTTACCCAAGATTGCTATGGTCTTGGGTTCTTACCTCCTAGCCTGGTTCTTGCGAGTTTACTTCCCGTTCCGCTGGAGTTGGTCTTTAGCTAGTGGGCTGATTGCTGGTAGTTCGGGATTATTTTTCCTGCGAGGCTTTTATCTGTTTGACCTGCCTCAATGGCCTTTTCGAGTCTTGGGTAGTTCAATCCCAGAACTTGGTAATGCGATCGGAGGCAGTAGCATGCTGAATCCGCTGTTTGCTAGCGTGCTAATTCCCCTAGGGTTAATAGCACTGCTGCTAGGACATGCGAGTTGGAAGTGGTTTGCCATCGGCTCGACGCTGGGTGTAGCCAGCTGTTTGCTAGTGAGTGCAGCTGTAGCGCCTGATGTTTGGTGGCTGGGGCAGGGTGTGAGCGCTCGGCTTTTCCTCATTACCAATGCCCTTCTGTGTTATGGTTTGGCTCGATTGGCGGTACAAGGAGAAACAGCATGAGCATCACAGCCAGGGGTACGATTCAACGCAGCGATATGGGTTCTGGTACCTGGATATTAGTGACAGATGCAGGTGAAACCTACGAACTCCAGCAAGGCACTGCTAAAGAACTACTCAAACCGGGCCTAAAAGTCAAAGTTGAGGGACAGGTGCGAGAAGATGTGATGACGCTGGCTATGGTTGGACCTGTCCTAGAAGTGAAGTCATTTGAGGTGGCAAAATAACCCCAAATTAGGGCTAAAGACCTTTGGAGGTAGGCTGAATTATAACCAAGTGAAAGCCCTGCCGCGTTTCAGGATTCAAGTACCGCTGCTGTAGAATTTGCCACTGCTGCCATGCAACGTAACTTGTTTGCGCCAACTGATTAGCGAGGGTGGGCAGAATGGTTTTGACTTCCGACTTCAGGACCTGTGAGAGAAACTCGGCTAAAACGAAACCATCTTGAATTTTACCCAATACGCCCTGGATTTCCTTTACGTCTTGGAGATAAGCGTCGTATTCAGAACCGTAGAATTCAGCAAAGACCTCCATTTGGTA
>JAFAVL010000795.1 GCA_019242465.1 Chroococcidiopsidaceae cyanobacterium CP_BM_RX_35
AGCTGTATCACCGCGATAAACAGGATTAGTTAACCAGCGTCGCCCGGTCGAAACAGAGATTTTTTTACCATATTTCTGTGCCAAGTAGCGAACAGCGCCGCGCAGGGAACCATAAAGCAGGAACTGTTCAAAAAAATCTTTAACGACTGGGGCAGCACTGCGGTCAAGTACATATTTGTCCTTGCCTCGACGGTAGCCATAAGGGGCTTTGCCAGGTGGTGGTAAGGCATCAAGGCGATTGCGGGCGTGTCCTTTAAGGATGCGGTTGCGGCGCTGGTTTTGCTGAATTTCTTGCAGCAGTTTGAGCAAGTCTGCTCGGAGCTGCTTTGTGTCTAAGGCATCTTGCCCTAGCGTTTTGGAAGTGTAGGATTGCTCAGTAGCAATCAGTTGGACGCCTAGAGCTTCAAGTTCAGCAACGCGATCGCTCACTTCCTGAAGTGAGTCGCCTAGTTCTTCTAACCGCCGGATCAACAGATACTCTGCTGGTTCTGCTTGAGTATCGTGAATTAGCTGCTCCAACTCCAACCGCTTGCCTAAATCTTGATAAACTCGATCCACCTCCCAGCCCCACACATCTGTACTGGGTGGCAGTTCTAATAGTGGGTCAGTGTAAGAATAGGCAATGATTTTCATGACGAACCGCACAAGTCAAGAGAGGACACAGAAGCTACATCAAAGTTGACGAAGTCAACGCAGCTCCCGGAGGCTTCCTCCGGGAGAACGTTGACCCAGTTCAATGATGTTGCCATCTGGATCTTGAATGAAGAGGGCGGCTCGACCAGAAGCGCTCATCTGCATAGGGCATTTGTGGGCTAGTAGTTGCTCCTTAGCGGCGTCTAAGTCTGCAATCGCCAGAGCTACGTGTGGGTTGCGCCCCCATTTTTCGGGGTTTTGTAGTTTATTTGGCACGTAGTCAGGGGCTACTATCAAGTGAAGTTGACACTCGCCAATTTGATACCAGGCACCAGCGTATTTCAGCGATCGCTCTACTTTAGTTAATCCCAGTACTGTGTGATAGAAGTGTTCGGCTTGTTCTAAGTTAGAAACTAGAATAGCTGTATGGAGAAACTGAGTAATCTGCATTGCTGGTCTGACGAGGATGCTCACTGGAATTCCTTTTCTCATTTAACAGCAACACTGGCATCCACCACAAAACTGCTCAAAGCTTTCCTCAAGAAGTTTTTGCAACACCACCCAAATGAGTACGAAAGACTTAAAACAAGCCATAAGCAGCTACACCAGCCAAGATCTGGAACAGAGAAAAAGATGGTATTCTCCAGCAGCAGAGGCTTACAACAAAACAAGACCTCGCTACCCTGAGAAGTTGATTCAGCGGGTTGTGGAGATAGCGCAACTCTCCTCCAACTCGAAAATTCTGGAAGTGGGATGTGGTCCTGGAACTGCAACAGTAGCATTGGCTCAATACGGCTTCTCCATGATTTGTGTAGAACCCAACCCAGATTTTTATCAGTTAGTTCAACAAAATTGTGCATCGTATCCCAATGTAGAAATTCAGAATACCTCGTTTGAAGAGTGGATACTAGAAACTGAGAAATTTGATCTTGTCTTAGCGGCGTCGTCTTTTCACTGGATACCATTAGAGGTGGGATATCTAAAAGCGGCGAATGCCTTACGAGCAGATGGTCAGCTAATTTTGTTGTGGAACATGGAGCTACAGCCTCGGTATGAAGTGTATCAAGACTTATCTGAAGTCTATAAGGTACATGCTCCATCTCTTGCCCGATATGAAGAGAGAGAAGATCAGGAAGAGAGCTTGAGATGGTTAGGGCAGGTTGTTATTGATTCTGGTAAATTCAAAGAATTAGTATCTGAGCAGTTTGAGTGTGAAGTCACCTACAGCGTTAAAGATTACTTGATGCTTTTAAGCACTTACTCGCCCTACCTGAAGCTAGACTCGCAGAGCAGGGATGCTTTATTTGCAGGTTTGAGAGAAAAGATAGAACAAAACTATGGAGGAAGTCTTGAACTTTCGTACCTCTCCGCCTTTCACATTGCTCGAAAGCATTAATAGAACGCTTGTAGAATCACATAGAGTTGCCTAACGCGCGTTGGTCGTGCTGCACAATCTTTCTAACGGACATGACTGTCTTTTCTTAAGTTATCAGGGTCAAGCAGCTGATGGAACCACAAAACCGACATCTAATGTTGAAAATTGTCATAGGCTCAGCTTGGATAGATCACCATCTAGAACCCGGCGAGGTCAAGTATCTGCAGACATTGCTAGAGCGTTATCAACTAGCTCATAATCCAGAACTGTTGGCGCTGTTGGAGAAACCAGTATTTTTGCCACAAACTGAGCAATGGATGGTGCAGTATCTAATGGGTGCTACAGAAATCGAGCGGCTACAGTTGTTGGGAGCCATTGGTAAAATGGTGATTGCGGATGAGATAGTATCCCCAGAAGACCATAACCTGCTGGATGACTACTACAATCTGATGGCTGACATTCCCCCCAAACCGGAAGTAACTCCTACTCTGCTGAAAACAGTAGGGCAATTTGTGCGCCGGGTATTGCAAGGAAGGAGACAAATATGACCGAGCAAGAACGCGAAATGCTGAACGCCTTGCTAGATAACTTAGTGAGAACTTCGGCAGGACAAAAAGATTTTGAAGCAGATGAGCTTGTTCGCCGGGCTGTAGCTCGTCAACCTGATGCTGCCTATCTGCTAGTTCAGCGTACCCTATTACAGGACGTTGCGCTTCACACCGCTCAGTCTCGAATTGCTGCACTAGAGCAACAACTACGCCAAGCTCAGCCACCTTCAGACTCCAGGAGATCGGGCAGCTTTCTGGGCGGTGGTTGGGGGCAGCAAAATGCACCTGGGGGCAACCAATTACCGCAACAGGGTTGGAATAATGTGCAACCTGTATCCCCTAATGTGCCTCAACCAGGTGCCTTTTCTGGCTTTCTGAGATCAGCAGCTACGACTGCTGCTGGCGTAGCGGGTGGGGCTTTGCTGTTTGAGGGATTAGAGGATTTATTCGGTCACCATGGTGGTTGGTCAGGACAACCTCAGGAGATTGTGGAAAACGTGAACGAGTATGTGGAACCTCCACAAGACCAATTCCTGCCCAACGATTCCAATCAGTTCATCCCAGACAACTCCTTCCAGCCTGATTCAGATAACTCCTTCCAATCAGACTGGGGTGGAGATCAAGGTTTTGACAACAGCGACAATTTTTACCAGCCTTAAGTTATAGGGAAATTAGCTCTGCCCATGACCTTTGTCATGGTGAACTCTAGCTATTAGTCATGGATGGATTTATGACCTTCTCCGCATGTGTATCCTGTTCTGAGTTTCTAGGATGGGGGCAATTCAGTTGAAGCACGCTAAGAACTTCCATTCTTATGACCCTTAATTTAAGACGAGTCGCACTGTTCCAAGTTGCCTTCCTAGGAGGAGTTGCTGCTACGACTGCGATGTCTCCGTTTGTTCCTGTCTGGAGCCGCTCAGTACGTGCCGCCCTTCAGGATAGTCCTAAAGTTGTGGTCGATGAAGTCTGGCAGTTTGTTGACCGCGAATATGTTGATGGCAGCTTCAATCACGTCAACTGGCAAGCTACCAGACAAAGCTTGCTTAATCGCAACTACACCTCGCGTGAACAAGCTTATGGTGCGATTCGGACCGCTCTGAAACAGTTGGACGACCCCTACACAAGGTTTCTCGACCCCAAACAGTACCAAGAGCTGACAGACCAAACTTCAGGAGAACTGTCTGGGATTGGTATCAGAATGCAACTGAATGAAAAAACCAAGCGGCTAACAGTAGTGCAAGCAATCAAGAACTCGCCAGCCATGAAAGCCGGGCTTCAGGCAGGGGACGAGCTATTGGCGATTGATGGTCGTTCCACTCAGGGCATGAGCCTTGATGATGTCTCCCAGCTGATTCGCGGTAAAGTTGGGACACCAGTAACCCTACGTATTGAGCGGAGGCAGAGTAATTTCGACGTGAAACTCACCAGAGCGAACATTGAGGTGCCAACAGTTAGCTACAACCTGAAGCAAGAAGGCAATAAGCGTATTGGCTATATCCGCTTGGCAGAGTTCAGTGCTACCTCTCCTAACGAAATGCAGCAGGCGATCACAGCTCTGAAAGCTAAGCAGGTTGACGGGTATGTTTTAGATTTGCGTGACGATCCGGGCGGATTGGTAGATTCAAGTGTCGCAATCGCCCGCATGTGGCTAGATAATGGTGCCATTGTCCGCACAGTGGACCGAGCGGGGGACAGCGAACAAATTCAAGCTAATCACATGCAGTTGACAAAACTACCGTTGGTGGTGCTAGTAGATGGCAACTCAGCAAGTGCCAGCGAGATTCTCTCTGGGGCATTGCAAGATAACCATCGTGCTGTCCTTGTGGGCAGTCAAACCTTTGGTAAAGCTTTAGTTCAGGCGCTGCATCCGCTCTCAGATGGTTCTGGCGTGGCAGTGACAATTGAACATTACTTTACACCAAATGGCACGGATATTAACCATAAAGGGATTACACCAAATATCAAGCTTGACTTGACCGTCGCCCAGCAGCAGCGGTTGGCAGCTAGCCCGGCATTGATTGTCACTCAGAAAGACCCACAGTATGCACGGGCGGTTACAGTTTTAGGTAACAGTTCCTTCGCCGAGTCCTCGCGCCCTGGGTAAGCTCAAACGCTAGAGTTGATTTATCCCATAGCAATTTAACTTCTAGATAATGTTGCTACATTTGAGTACTTGGTCTGAAGTCGAAGCTTACCTAGAGCAGTCTAAAGGCATTGTTCTGCCCATTGGTTCCACGGAGCAACACGGACCAACAGGGTTAATCGGCACAGATGCAATTTGTGCTGAAGTGATCGCTCATGGTGTGGGAGAAGCAACCCAAGCTATGGTTGGTCCTACTATTAATGTGGGAATGGCATTACACCACACTGCCTTCCCTGGCACGATTAGCCTGCGACCCAGTACAATGATTCTGCTAGTGCGAGATTACATCACTTGCTTAAGCCGGGCTGGGTTCACCAAGTTTTTCTTTATCAATGGTCACGGTGGCAATATTGCTACGCTTAAGGCAGCTTGCTCCGAAACATATGCCCACCTAGTAGATCTAAATATTCCTCATGCCGAGCAGGTACAGTGCCAAGTTGGCAACTGGTTTATGTGTAGCTCTGTCTACAAGCTGGCAAAGGAGTTATACGGCAATCAAGAAGGCTCCCATGCAACGCCTAGTGAGGTAGCCGTAACTCAGTATGTCTATCCAAAGGCAATCAAACAAGCTCCCCTCGCACCAGAGGTTGCCACTGGACACAAAATTTACGGAGCAGTTGACTTTCGGCAGCGCTACCCGGATGGACGGATGGGATCTAACCCGGCTTTAGCGACTCCTGAACATGGGAGGCAATTTTATGAGCTAGCAGTGAAGGAACTGAGTAACACTTATTTGGAGTTTGTGAATGGATAGGGAATGTAGCAGTCCTATTTGATTTGTGAATAGCATCTTTGTTAACGAACCACTTAAGACGCGGAGGACACGGAGGAGAGTCTCAAACTCATTTAAGATTGTTATACAGCTTTCATCAATCTTCATCTTGCAGGTGCTGCGGTGGAATTGCAGCAATGATGGCATCTATGACCTTTGACACTTGGATAATTTCTAAACCCAAGTCTGGGAAGGTTTGACCTTTGGGGATAATCGCTCGCTTAAACCCTAATTTTGCGGCTTCCTTCAATCGTAGTTCCATCTGAGAAACAGCTCGGATTTGCCCTCCTAACCCAACTTCACCTATTAAGACAGTACGCGGATCGACAATGCGATCGCGGAAACTGGCGACTACAGCAATAGCCACCCCTAAATCCATCGCTGGCTCTTCCACAGAAAGACCCCCAGCAGAGGCAACGTAAGCATCTAACTTGGATAAGGGAATTCCTACCCGTTTTTCCAACACCGCCAAAATTTGCAGCAAGCGGTTATAGTCAACGCCAGTCGTAGAGCGACGGGGTGAAGCATAGCTAGTAGGACTCACCAGCGCTTGCAATTCCACCACGATTGGGCGCGTGCCTTCACAAGCTACTACAATTGCCGTGCCTGGAGCCACTTCTTCTCTGTTGCCTAAAAACAGCTCCGAAGGGTTGGCAACTTCCCTCAGTCCTCGGTCGATCATTTCAAACACGCCGATTTCGTGAGTGGCACCGAAGCGATTTTTGACTGAACGTAATAGGCGATGGCTGGCGAAGCGATCGCCTTCAAAATACAGCACTGTATCGACTAGGTGTTCTAGTACCCTCGGTCCTGCGATCGCCCCTTCTTTCGTCACATGTCCCACAATTAACAGCGTAATGTCATCCCGCTTTGCCACCTGCATCAGGGCTGAGGTACACTCCCGTACCTGAGCGACAGAGCCAGGAGCTGACGCCATAGATGGAAAGTAAATTGTCTGGATACTGTCAATCACTGCCACGTTGGGTTTGAGTGATTCCAACTCTCGCAGAATCTCTTCTAAATCCGTTTCCGGTAGGATGTAGAGATCCGCGCCCGCCGATTTCTCAATTTCGGGTGGAGTAGCGTCAACACCAGCCGCAGTCTCCAGTCCCAGTGCTTTGCGATCACTAATGGCACTATCAACCCCCAAACGAGAAGCTCTCAACTTCACCTGCTGCCCCGATTCTTCCCCGCATACATAGAGGATGCGGTATTGTTGCGCCAATCGATTTGAGACTTGGAGCAGCAGCGTTGATTTACCAATTCCCGGATCGCCCCCGATTAGCACCAAAGAGCCAGGAACAATGCCACCACCTAGGACGCGATCAAGTTCCTCATAGCCTGAAAACCACCGTGCCTGGTGTCGATCTGTAATTTGTGCAAAGGTAAGAGCGGCTCTTGGTCTAGCTACTTTACCAGTTGATTTACCACTAGCCCGACTCGGTTGCAATCCTCCCGCTCGACTAGGGACTACTGCTGCTGTTTCCAGCTGCTCTTCCATAGAGTTGTAAGTGTCGCAAGCTGGACACTTACCAAACCACTGGGGAGACTCTGCCCCACATTCATTGCAGACGTAGTAGGTTCGAAGCTTTGGCATTAGTTAATTGTTAAAGAATATTCAAGACAAGTAAATCTTAAGAAAGCTTGAGGTCCAGTATTTGTGGGAATCACAACCTTTTTCAACTGATTGAATGGAGTGATATCTTAAAGGTAGTAGTACTAAAAATTAATGATTGCAAAGTTTCATTAAGGAGTTTGAAAGAGATTGGAAAGTCATAAAGAAAAAATCTTGGTAGTAGATGACGAAGCCAGTATTCGGCGGATTCTAGAAACCCGGCTTTCGATGATTGGCTACGATGTCGTTACCGCAGCTGACGGCGAAGAAGCTTTAGACACTTTTCGTCAAG
>JAFAVL010000800.1 GCA_019242465.1 Chroococcidiopsidaceae cyanobacterium CP_BM_RX_35
TTGACGGCGGTTACTTGGTTATAATCAACGCGGTCGTCCGCAAATTGTGGCAGTTGCTCAAAGTCCTCATGGTTGAGAAGTCCTTCTCCTTGCAACAGCTCCAGACTGATGAGTAGAGGATTACCTGCCAAAGCTGAGTAACTCATGTAGGGAGAGTTACCAAAAGCCGTAGGTCCTAAAGGCAGGACTTGCCAAAGTTGTTGATTGGTATCGGCAAGAAAATCGACAAACTGGTAGGCTGGCGCTCCCAGATCGCCGATACCGAATCGACCAGGAAAAGAGGTGGGATGGAGTAGAATCCCGCTGCTTCTAGTGCTAAAAATGTCAGGTTGGGATTCAGAGGAACGGGTCATAGAGCTGTAAACGAAATGAAACTGAGCAGACTCTACCACTTACCTTAAGAATCGCCACCTATCATAAGGGGGTAGGAGTCAGTTTGTCTACTTACTACGAGCGGACTTCCTTGATAAAAATTATGTGTAAAATTTATCACAGTTGTCATTATTAAAGTTACACCGTGTTCAAGAAGATTGGAATGTTATGCCTAACCTTCTTGCTCTGCCTCACCACAGCTCAAGGCTGTGCCTCAAGTCTAGCCGCTGATGACTACCGTTTTTCTCACCTAGAATTTGAACTGAACCGAGTGACCTCACGCATAGATCGACTGGAATCCAAGTTAGATCTGCTTGGTTGGTCAGTGTCCCAGCCAATCGGAGGTAGGACAGCATTTGAGAGCGAGCCTAGACGAGAGCAGATGGAAAAGTTAGTGGTTGACCTCAAAGCACAAGTCTCGCGCTTGCAAGAGCAACTTGCCCAAAAAAGCAACTAGTTTCTTTCTGCAAGAAATTGCTCAAATTCCCGTAGTGCGGTACTTGACCCTGCAACCCAGGCCCGTTCTACATATTGCGGAATTACCTGTTTCACATTTATGCCTGCAAATGTTGGACTACCTAGACTCTCTCGATACTGCTGACCATCCAACAAATAAATCTCCAATTCGCCTCGTCGATAGATCCACAGTTCCGGTACAGCAATCGCCTGGTAGTCTTCTGCCTTCGTTGCTGCCGTTAAATCCACTTCAAGTGCTAAGTCAGGCGGAAGGTCAACGTCCAGATCGATGCGTTCCCGCCCCAAAATTGCCTCCCAGTTTTGAATGTAGAAGCAAGCATCAGGTTCTAGTCCTGCCTGTTCAAACCGTTTCAGGGTAATTGGATCAAAACTCTGCCAATCTTGCCCCTGATGGCGCAACATGGCTTTGACTAAATCTGTTAGCGTGTCAACGCGATTCCCATGTCCGGGCAGGGGTGACATAATGCGGATTTCTTCAGTCTTAGCGTTGAAGCGAACTTTAATGGCTGCTTTATCCTGACGGCTGTGGAGCAGGGCTTCATAATCTGCCCAGGTTTGATAGCGCAGAATCACCTCTGTGCCTAATGGCAGGACGATCTCGTCTCGACTAACGGTCAACAGCATAGTGACTACCCAAGAAGTTCGGGATAGATCCAGTATAGGCAGCCTTTGACTTGAGCCCGTGCTCATTCAATCAGCAAATTGGTATGCTGAAAGCTTGGACTAGCTACGACTAAAACCATGCCTGCACTTTCAATTCCTGCCTTTCCCTTAATAGCTGTTGTTGGACAAGAAGCAATCAAATTAGCGCTGCTGTTAGCAGCTGTCGAGCCGGGCTTAGGGGGGGTGGCGATCGCTGGTCGTCGTGGCACCGCCAAATCTGTGATGGCTCGCGCCCTCCACGCTCTGCTACCACCAATTGAAGTGGTGCAAGGCTCCCTCTATAACTGCGAGCCCAACTGTCCCCAAGAGTGGGATGACGAGCTGTTCACAAAGACAACTGAACCAGCAACTCTGCCCACGGAAGTCATACCAGCCCCATTTGTGCAAGTTCCACTTGGTGTGACAGAAGACCGACTTCTCGGTTCGGTGGATGTAGAACAGTCTGTTGCACGGGGGGAATCCGTATTTCAACCTGGGTTACTGGCACGCTGTCACAGGGGCATCCTTTATGTGGATGAAATTAATTTGCTGGATGACAACATCAGCAACCAGTTGTTAACAGTTTTAACTGAGGGGCGCAATCAGATCGAGCGAGAAGGCATTAGTTTTCAACACCCCTGCAAACCTCTATTTGTTGCTACCTACAACCCGGAAGAGGGAGCAATTAGAGAGCATTTGTTGGATCGGATCGCGATCGCGCTCTCGGCTGATGGTGTCCTCGGCTTGGATGAACGGGTGCAGGCAATAGACCAAGCTATTCAATACTCCAAATCGCCCCAGTCTTTTTTAAATCAGTACAGTGAAGACTTAGACAGCCTCAAGACTCAGATTGTTCTAGCGCGGGAATGGCTAAAGGATGTTTGCATCACCCACCAGCAAATTGCCTATTTAGTAGATGAGGCAATTCGAGCCGGAGTACAAGGACATCGAGCGGAGCTATTTGCTCTGCGGGTTGCTAAGGCAGCCGCAGCTTTGGATGGACGGACAGAAGTGATAGCTCATGACTTGCGCCAAGCTGTGGAACTGGTGATTGTGCCACGAGCGACGGTCGTGCAAACACCACCGGAGCAAACGCCACCACCTCCGCCACCACAGAGTCAGGATGAACCCCAAGCTGAATCTGAACAAGAACAGGAGGAAGAGCAGCAGGAGGAAAACGAAAATCAAGACGAACCAGAACAAGCACCGCCCAGTATTCCAGAGGAATTTGTCTTTGATGCTGAGGGGGTGATTCTCGATCCTAGTGTCCTTTACTTTGCCCAACTAGCTCAGCGGCACGGTCAGTCTGGGAGCCGCAGTTTGATTTTTTCGGAAGATAGAGGTCGTTATGTTAAGCCGATGCTGCCTAAGGGACCAGTGCGTCGCATTGCTGTTGATGCCACACTCAGAGCTGCTGCCCCATACCAGTTAAGTCGGCGTCAGCGCCAACCTGAGCGACGGGTAATTGTAGAGCCAGGAGACGTGCGGGCTAAGCGTTTGGTCCGTAAAGCTGGGGCACTGGTGGTCTTTGTCGTAGACGCCTCTGGATCGATGGCGCTGAACCGGATGCAGTCAGCTAAGGGGGCTGTGTTGCGTTTACTGACAGAGGCTTATGAAAACCGGGATCAAGTGGCACTGATTCCTTTCCGGGGAGAACAAGCAGAAGTGCTTTTGCCCCCAACCCGTTCAATTGCAGCTGCTCGGCGGCGGCTGGAGCGAATGCCTTGTGGAGGCGGTTCGCCTCTGGCTCATGGTCTGACTCAAGCCGTGCGGGTGGGGTTAAATGCTCAGATGGCTGGAGATATTGGGCAGGTTGTGATTGTGGCAATCACAGATGGGCGAGGGAATATTCCGCTGGCGCGTTCGTTGGGTGAATCGCTGCCGGCGGAGGAAAAGCCAGATATTAAAGAGGAACTCTTGGAAATTGCCACTAGAATTCGAGCGTTGGGAATCCAGTTGTTGGTGATCGATACAGAAAACAAATTTATTTCCACTGGATTTGCCAAAGAATTAGCCCAGCAGGCGGCTGGTAAATATTATCACTTACCGAAGGCCACAGACCAGGCAATTGCAGGGGTGACAAGAGGCGCGATCGCCGATTTAAGATCTCGTTGAACCGTCAACAGCAGCGAGGAGTAAGAGAGTAATGAGAAAGATACGTGTTCATTCCTATCTTTTCTAGACTATAGCCTTGTCTCCAAGTTTTGTGATCTCAAGAGCCAATTTGTAAAGTTTGAGGCTGTAGGAGGGAAAGCAACTGCTCTGTTCCCCTTTGCAGGTAGCGTGTTACTGTCATTGGACTGGTGCCAATTTTCTTAGCTGCTTCTTTGCGGGAAAGTTCTTTTAAAAATACGAACTCAACCGCCTTCCTAGTTTTTTCCTCTAACTGGTTCATCGCCCCTTGCAGTTGTTGCCTGTCTTCTTCTTCTTGTCTAAGTGCAGTTGAGTGTGGACATGGGAGAGCCTCACCTAGAGTCATTGGGCAATCAACATGCTGGCTGATGGTAGCATCTAAACTCAAACTTGTGCGGTTTTGAGCTGCTAACTTAATCTCTTGCCATTCTTGAACAGATATCTGGAGTTTCAGGGAAATTTCTCTATCTGTAGGGGAGCGACCCAGAGCTAAAGCCAATTCTTTACCAGCCTTTTGCCCCTCTTTGTCAAGTTCTTGCCAGCGACGGGGAATCTTGATTGTACTGCTATGATCGCGCAGAAAATGTAGCATCTCACCTCGAATGTAAGGCACGGCAAAGGAGCTGAAAGCATATCCTTGATTGGGATCGAATCGCTCCACAGCACGAATTAACCCAAAATAACCAATCTGTTCTAAATCTTCATATGGTTCAGCGCATTGATGGCTAAATTGATGAGCGATCTTTCGCACTAACCCAGCATGTAGCTCTACCAGTTGATTCCGCAAGGAAATACTAGGATTTTGGTGGTAAGAAATCAATAGTTCCATGCCATCAGAGCGAATACAAGACTGAGTTACCGCCATAAAAAATTCCTACCCTATAATAAATCTCTCCCACATGGAAGATTGACAGTATCAATTAAAGTTGGATTTGAACTGAACTTATTGTCGGGAGAAAAAACAATTCAAACCATCGTCGTTTCACTGAATTTGTGAGAGGGGTCCTCACCTGACTCGGCATTTACACGTATATTTCGCGCTCTGCTGCTAACGATATTGAGCTTGCTATTTTAGAAGTCGCCGGAGCTTTCAAGAGGCGTTGCCTTGAGGAGCGCCACCTGGCTAATCGCTTATGATCTAAGTCAAAATGAATGTAGGCAGCACGCTCTGCTGCTGTGAAGCGATAGTAGATTTAAAAAAGCCTTATGAGTAGCACCACTAACATCCATGACGCCTTCAGAGGAGCTAAAAGCCGTAGCATTGTTGGTCCTAATGTCATTGCCAATGCCTTACCTTATGTAGGCGGTGGTTTGGTATTAACGGCACTAGGCATTTACGGTGGTCTCAGAGTTATCGGCACGAACCCAGAAGTATTCTTTCCTACCTTCTGGGTCGCTTTGATCCTGAATTTGATTCTTTTCTTCGTCGCCAATGGTGTCGCCCAAAGGGGGAACAACAAGGCCGCACTGCCTCTCCTGGCCACCTATAGCTTGATAACAGGGTATACCCTAGCTGGATTAGTCTTTGTCGCTCTAAGAACTCAGGGTGTAGGCATCCCAGGCATTGGGTTTGCTGCTCTTGGCTGTGGCATCACCTTTATTGTCGCCCGTCCCATCGGTTCCAATCTTTCTGATCGCGACGGTATAGCCTTGACCAGAACGATTGGGCTAGGGGTGCTAGCGCTGATGGTGGTCATCTTTGGTCAATTGCTTTTGGGGCTGTTTGGTATCTACACGCCAACACCCTTTGAAATTGGTATCTCTGGTTTAGGAGTGTTTCTGTTTGCTGGTGCTGCAGTGGTAGATTTCTATATTCTGCCCCGCACCTATCGCAACGATCAGTACCTAATAGCCGCTTTATCGATGTACCTGACATACATCAACCTGTTCATCTTCATTTTGCGGCTGCTAGTTTCGCTCAACGGTCGTCGGTGAATAAGAGGCAGGGGGGCAGTTCGAGTTGGGGGGAGAAAATATCAGCTCTGTTTTCGTTTTTAGAAGCAGAAGCCCATGAATATTTGATTTGAGGCTCTGCCAATCAGCGTCAGAATCAAGTTGAGGTCTTACGAAAGCGTCCCCCAGCAGAATTAAGGAACATAGTCAGTAGCTAGTCTTCTTGCTCTCCCTGTCTCCCCACCTCCCCATTGGCTCTAAAATAGACAATAGAGAATTTGCAGCTACATACGATGGAAGTTTTAGATATTAAACGCGAAGTCGAAACGTTGTCCCG
>JAFAVL010000277.1 GCA_019242465.1 Chroococcidiopsidaceae cyanobacterium CP_BM_RX_35
TCTCCCAATGGTGCGAGAATTGGAGGCAGAGTATGATGCTCATGCGATCGCTGCCGCTGCTTTACAAATGGCTTACGATCAAACCCGTCCCATCTGGCTACAGTCAGATATTAGCGACGTAGAAGAAGAAAGAGCCGCCACTCCCAAGCCCATTCTCAAGCGTTCTCAAACTTCGGTGTCCAAGAATAGCTAAGTCAAGCGTTGCTTGCTGAGAAGAAGGCAGGGGAGCAGGGAGCAGGGGAGATAAGAGAGTGCTTCCCCTGTTTTCTTGTTCTCAAGCTCCAGCCAGAGAATACCTGTTTTGAAGCTCCGTCTTCAGTTCATGCTTAAAACAGAGCTTTTAAGCAGGGATTTCCTATGCAGACCAAGGAAAGAGAAAAGTAGTCTTCTTGCTCCCCCTGCCCCCTTGCCCCCCTGCCTCCTCTGCCCCCTGCTCTCTTACCGCCAAGGACGGCTAGCCTGCTCCAACTGGGCGGTTTCTGCTGCATCTAACGTCCAACCTAAAGCACCGGCATTTTGCCGCACTTGTTCAGCTGTTTTCACGCCCGCAATGGGAATAACGTTGCCTTGAGCGATTAACCAGTTGAGGGCAACTTGGGCAGGGGTGCGTTCGTACTTTTCTCCCAACTGTTGCAGTAGGAAAATAACTGGGGCAATTTTCTTTAAGCCATTGGCGCTGAAGCGGGGATCAAGCTGGCGGGCTCCAGTCGGTTTTTTGGGGTTATCCCCTGTGTATTTACCAGTTAGTAAACCTTGAGCCAAGGGGCTATAAGCGAGGATGACAACGCCAAGCTGCCGAGCCGTGTCCAAAATACCGTTAGTCTCAATCTGCCGAGTCAGTAATGAATAGCGCACTTGGTTTACGGCTAGAGGAACTCCCCGTGCCGCTAGTAAATGGTGGGCTTCCTGCATCTGCTCAACTGAATAGTTACTAACTCCGACTGCAGCAATTCTGCCCCGTTGTACTTCGTCTGCTAAGGCATTCATCAGCGTCTCTTGACTCATCAAGAAATTGAACGGCCAATGCACCTGGTAAAGTTCAACCCGTTGGACTTGCAGACGTTTGAGACTGGCGGTCAAAGCGTCAGATACAGATTGGGCGCTAAATCTCCAGGGGAGGGGACCGTATTTAGTGGCAATTTGCACTGTTTGAGCTGTTTGCTGTCTGAACTGTCCTAAGAATTCCTCTGAAAGACCAAGCCCATAGACTTCAGCTGTGTCAAAAAAGTTAATTCCAGCTTCCATAGCAGTCAAGAAAGCCTCTTGCAATTGCTCAAAGCTGTAGTCGCTGCCGTAGCTCCAAAAAAGCTTGTCACCCCAAGCCCAAGTGCCGAGGCAGAGGGGTTTAACAGCTGGGCCGTTTTGTCCTAGTGCGATTGTCTCCACTTCGTCTGGTTTCCTGAGCTTTACATTTGTTTATATTCTCTCAGTTTATGGCAATAGAGCGCTGCGAACCCAAAGAGGTAAACTCTTGGGTGTGTCAGAATTCCCTTTAAAAACGCGTAGCAAATGACCGATTTTTGGCAAACAGTCCTCAACTTCGCCCAAACCACCACTAGCAGAGTGGGAACCCAGTTGTTGCAAGAATTTCGACAGGTGCAGGCTACTCACAAGGCAGATGGCAGCCTAGTGACGCAGGCGGATCGGTGGGCAGATCGAGAAATTCGAGAAGTGATCGCTAAAACATTTCCTAAGCACGGCATTTTAAGCGAAGAAGGTGAACATATTTTTCCTGGAACTGAATGGTGTTGGGTGATCGATCCTCTAGACGGCACAACTAATTTCACCCGGGGAATTCCTATTTGGGCAATTTCTTTGGGCTTACTCTACCAAGGCACGCCAGTTTTCGGTTACGTCTATCTGCCGCCACTAGCACAAACCTTTCACGGCTATTGGGATGGAGCTGCTAGGTTCAGTAAACCGAATGGGGCGTTTCTCAATCACCGTCCTATCCATACCAGTACTGATTCCCCTAGTAACAATCACTTTTTCAGTCTCTGTTCTCGCAGTGTATCTATGCTCAAGCCGGGCTTTCCCTGTAAGTTCCGCATGTTGGGTGTTGCTAGCTACAACTTCCTGATGGTGGCTGCTGGTGCAACTCTAGGGGGTGTTGAGGCTACACCTAAAATCTGGGATATTGCTGCCGTGTGGGTAATTGTTCAGGCGGCTGGAGGAGTTTGGGTATCGCTACAGAAAGAGCCGTTTCCAATGCAGGATGGAGCAGAATATGGCGATCGCTCCTATCCTACCCTTGTTGTCAGTCAGCCTCAACTCATGCCGATATTTCAGCCATTTGTGCCAAACTTTTAGTGAGTTCAGCCCAAGCTACCCCGTAATGACAGAGATAGCTATTCACACCGAGAATCTGAGTCGTAGCTTCAAGAACAATGTCCGAGCCTTGGATAATCTCTGTTTAAAAGTGCCACAAGGGATAGTTTTCGGCTTCCTTGGTCCCAACGGTTCTGGTAAGACGACGACAATTCAACTTCTACTTGGTCTACTCAAACCAACTACTGGACAAGCGACAGTGCTAGGTTTTGATACTCAGTCACAGGCAGATGAAATTCGTTGTCGGACTGGAGCGCTCCTCGAACATTCGGGTCTTTACGAGCGTTTGAGTGCAGAAGACAATTTAGAGTTTTATGGACGGGTTTGGCGACTGCCACCAGCACAGAGACAGACCCGGATTCGGGAACTACTTACTAGCTTGGGCTTATGGCAGCGTCGTCGAGAGCGTGTCAATGGCTGGAGCCGAGGCATGAAACAAAAACTGGCAGTAGCTAGAGCTATGCTCCACCGACCACCTTTGATTTTTTTAGATGAGCCGACAGCGGGGCTCGACCCAATTGCTGCAACTGCTCTTTGCGATGATATCGCGGCAATGGTGACTCGTGAAGGAGTCACAGTCTTTTTAACAACGCACAACTTGGCAGAAGCAGAGAAGTTATGTGCGCTAGTCGGTATGATTCGCAAAGGAAAGCTACTGGCAGTCGGTCATCCAGATGAGCTGCGAACTAGAATTGGCGGTCCCCATGTGGAAATCCTGGGGCAGGGGTTCAACAATCGGGTTTTAGAATTGCTGCGGGAACAACCAGAAGTGTTAGGGGCCGAGTTCCAAAATGGTCGCTTGTTAATTCATCTGCACCAAGAGATCAGTGTGGCACCGCTAGTCAGTCTCTTGGTACAGGTTGGGGTTCAGATAGAAGAAGTCCATAAGGGCAAAGCCAGTTTGACAGAAGCCTTTTTAAAACTGATGGAGGCAGAGTAATGTTTGCCGATATTCGGACTGTCATGTGGAAAGAGTGGCGAGAAATTTTACACCAACGTGGCAGTATCCGTGCAACCTTGCTGAATCAGCTGTTGCTGGTAGTCGTCTTCGCGGTTTCTTTTTCCTTACAAGCTGGATACGAATGGTTCGAAACACCAGCATCGCTGCAAATCTGGTATCTGCTGCCAATGCTGCTGGTGATTACGATAATTCCTGACTCTTTTGCCGGAGAGCGAGAACGACATACGCTGGAAACAATGCTTGCTAGCCGCTTGTCAGAGTCGGCAATTTTACTGGGCAAGATGGGAGCGGCAGTCAGTTATGCCTTCACAATGACGCTGCTAGCAGCCTTACTGTCAATGGTGACAGTCAACGTCATGCACTGGGATGGTGTGCTGCACTTTTACTCCTTAGGCGTTTTCATATCAGGCATTGGTACCTACCTGCTGACAGCTACGCTAGTAGCAAGCCTTGGTGTTTTTGTTTCTTTACGGTCAGCAACGGTACGGCAAGCTCAGCAGAGCTTAGGGTTAGGTATTTTTATGCTGGCTACGGTGCCACTCATCAGTCTATTCTTGCTGCCGAGAGATTGGAAGGTAAATTTATCTCAGGCTTTAAAGGTTGCTGGTTCAACCCAAATTGTCTTAATAGCTGTATTGCTTCTAATTGGACTTGACCTGATACTAATTACTGCTGCAATTAAACGCTTCAAAAGGACGCAGCTGATACTTGACTGAATATGGGCGCTGGAACATTTCCATCGTGATCGCAATTTTGGGATGGCGCTGATGGAGTTCCCGGATGATTTCTAGTTCAGCTTGATGATCGGCAGCGCGATTGTGGTTTTCCCCAAGATAGATGACATCTGCCTGTACCAGTTTCTGGCACAGCTGTTGCGGAGTATGGAGATTAGACTTTTGCGCCTAGATAGGTAAGATGTACATCAGGAAGAACAAAAGCGACCAGATCCATACTTTGGCAAAGCGGGTTCCTAATCTGAGTGTTGTCATTCTTCGTAAACTGTCTCGTCTTCCTGACGCCAGGCTGGGTCAACAATGCAAATAAATACCAGCGGTTCGTTACCACAGTTGCGGATGAATTGTCGGGCGTTAGGGGGGATATATACGGCATCACCTGGTTCAACTACACGAATTTCATTATCGATATACATTTCCCCACTGCCGCTGAGAATATAGTAAACTTCAGACGTTTTGAGCGAGTGGGCTTGAGAAGTTTTTCCGACTGGTAAGGTTGCATGCGCCAAACTGTAACGCAATGCTATTGGCTGTTTGTCAGGATGTAGCAGTTCTCTTAAGTGAGTGCTATCCCCTGCTATGAATTCCGCACAGGTGTTGAGTTTTTGTACCAGCATTTAGCGTGATAGTGTTTGACCTACTAGTAAAGTAGAGGGTTAGTCTTTGGTTGATAGTCAGGACAGTTAATTGCCTCCTCAGAGTTGGCGACAGATGGCTGCACTGTACATTTCAGTCGATAATCACCAGTAAAGAATCGACAGTTGGCGCAGGGAATCTGATGCATCCGCTTGGTTGTGGCAGCGCTGTCACGAATGGTGCTCCAGAGGCTCCAAGCGAACAGAAAGGTCAATGCCCAGGCGCAGAAAAAGCAAAGTGGGACTAAAAACGGTTGGATGGCATGAACGAGAATGTAAAGCACTTGAAACACTACGACTCCTTTTCCAGAAGGCCAGGGAACTTGCTCTAGATAACATGCTATATGGCTGAGGCATTTTCTTCCCTAACTCAAAATGCTGATAATAGTAATTACTTTATGTATTCACCGCTACAATATTAGGTCTACTGCTAGTTCCATAGATGAGGTACAAGCACCAAGCAGACTGCTAGTGCTTAAGGCAAGAGCTAGCCACGCACTAGCAATTTTTTTTAAGGGGCAAACTAATCTCATCACTTGAGACAGCACTAGTGGTAGCAAGAAATAGATATCATATTGTATGTCACTAAACGTTAACTCAAGCTAGTGTAGCCATTATAACGAAAAGCTTGACTTTATTCTTTTCAACTGCTAAGTCAGGCAGCAGTTTGTGTCAGAGATTATCTGCATTGAAGTTAGGTAGGGCAGTGCGAAAGTTTTTACATACTCGACTCTTCACAACTATCATCAGTTTCCTGGTATTCATAGCGATTGTGTGGGTGTTTTGTAGTCAAGGCGCTCTGGCTGTTGCCTTAATTAAGAATAGTAACGCTCAGCTTGTATCCCTAGATGGGGAAAGCAAAAGTAACCTAGTTGGAAATGATTTTGTACTCACCCTGACAAATGAAACGCCACCTTCTCCATTATCAGCATTTTGGTCAGAAGACTATCACTGTAAAAAAAACTTATTTAAAGCTGAAGATGTTCAAGGTCCGTTTGATTACCGGGGTTGTAATGCAGTACGCTTTTATCCCATTCCATCTCAATCGGGCTCTTATTTTCAAAGATTTGGGTACAACTTAAAGAAACATGATGATGACTGTTCCTTCCAACAATGGGGAATTCGTATTAGTCACCTCAAGGCAACGCCTGTGATAGCTCCGGCGCCTCAAGAGCGCAAGCTCAATAGTGAGGTAATGCCTCCTTTATTTGAACCTGGCTCAGTGGTTTTTGCACCGCCGCCGGAGGGGGTCCCCTTTTCAAGAGGAAAATTTAAAGTTGATAGCGGTTACGACCAAAGTGCAGTCATTTTTAACAAAGAAGTTTGGGTTGCTTTTGAGTGTTATGGAAATGCAGAAGGAAAAGGTGGTTCTGTCGGTTTTGGTACAGGATTTGATCGAGTAAAGTCTGATTCTGTTGCAGCCTGCGTTGCTCCCTACAATCCAAAAGCACAGAGGATTGACTATTCTAGAGGAACAATACCGATCCTTGGCGGGTCTTATAAAGCAGGAGATGCCTTTGGGTATTCTGCTTCAGTACCGAAACTCTTGGTTCACAAAGAGCGTTTGTTCTTATATTGGTCTAGCGCGAAGTTCGTTCGAAGAACACTCAAATGGCAACAAGTTTCTGTGCGTGGAATTGAGTTAGAGCAGGAATCAGATGGTTTTAAGCGTTTGTGGGTCAAGGGTTACTTGGGTAAAGAAATTATGGCGAATGACCCCTCCACTTGGGAAGTTTGGTCGCCTGGACATCAGTCGAACGATAACTCCCTTGCTGATGTATTTCAATTGATCAGTGATGGAAATTATGTTTACGCTCTTGGTGCAATTGGTGGTCAAGGATGCTTAGGACCAACGGATGTAGTTGAGGGCTGTTACCAATTTAGTATCTCACGTTCCCATTCTGCTCTTGGAAATGGTATTTTTGCCAGAAATAAGATCAGCCGTTTCCCTTTAAGGAATTCCAGCTCTTACACTTTTCTTGATAGTAGTTTCTCAAAAGTACCAGGAATTTTCGGCTCATTTGATGCAGTAAAAGTTAAACAAGGAGATCCGTCAAGCTTGTTAAGTGGTATTTACAGAGTTAGACTGCGTAAAACCTTTTCACCACCAAAAGTCAAGAGCTGGGAAGAGGATTTTTTGGAGACTCTTACTCAAGACTTGTTCGGCAGAAAACCGACTATAGCTGAAGTAAAAACCTTTATTTTTCCAACTTCTCAAATCGCACCTTCACCCAAAACCATTGTTGAATCGCTGCTGTCTGACCCGGACAATGTAGAACTTGCTGTATTCCATCGTTTCTACGAGATGTTATTCCTTCATCCTAGCAGTCAGGCAACCAAAAGCAAAAGAAAGCATTGGCGGATGGAACTGGAGTCGCACGGTCCAAAAGGTCTTTTTCTATCACTATTAACCTCTAAAGATTTGCAGCAGGTTAAGAGGAAACAAGCGATCACCTTGCCTAATGAATTGAACGAGAAGCAAATAGCGCAAGTTGTGGTTAACGATTCCTTTCAAAAGTTTTTGCATCGCCCTC
>JAFAVL010000302.1 GCA_019242465.1 Chroococcidiopsidaceae cyanobacterium CP_BM_RX_35
CAGTTTCAAAATAGGTACCTTGACTCCAAAACCGAAATTTTCTAGAAGCAAATTCTCCAGCTTCTCTGCATATTTTGGAGGAAAAAGAGCATAAAGGCTATTTAGATTAAAAGGAATCGGAACTTTTTTGCCCTCTACGACTCCTAGTACATGGTGATAGTAGTGTCTCCAATCTGTAAATTGGGAGAGGTAATCCCAGACTTTTTTTGATTTGGTGTGAAAGATGTGAGGTCCATATTTATGAACGAGGATACCATGCTCGTTGTAGTAATCGTAGGCATTGCCGCCAATATGGTCTCGCCGCTCTACAATCAACACTCTTTGCCCAAGCTGAGTCCCAATGCGTTCAGCCATGACACAGGCCGAGTATCCCGCCCCTATGATCAGCCAATCAAATAACATTGATTTCACTCCGGTTATTTTTTAGACAGATTACATATTTTTGTGAAACATGATACTCATTCCAGAATGGGGACTGAGCCAATAGCCGAAAGTAGCCTGGAAGAGGAATTTAGGGATAGATCGCCTAGCAATCAAAACACCCAGACTAGGAGCGAGACCACAAATTAAAGATGCCATTGTGCAGAGGACAAGTCCTGCTAGAAAGACTCGCTTGCGCCCGTAAATATCTCCTAATGTCCCACTCGGCAGGACTAGACTTGTTGCAGGCAGGGTGTAAGCGTTGACAATCCACTGCAATCCCGACACATTGGAACCCAGGCCGAGTTGAATTTGGAAAGCGCTACATTCACTATGGTGTCGTTGAAATTAGCCATGAAGAGGTCGAAACACATTGCTGCTAGCACGAGGACTTTAACACGACCTTGATTCATCGCCATTGCTACCTTTACTTAAGTGATTCTGTCACTGTTGTCTTGTAGGTAGTAGCGAGAATATTCTGCAAGCTATCAGCAATTTCAAATACAGCTCGATTGTTCACAGCAGCGATATTCGCATGGTAGCGAGCAAAAATTTCCGGCTGAAGAAACTGCTCAACCGCCTGAGCGATATGGCGAAAACTAGAGATAACTAGACCAACCTCCTTCTGTTGAACCCATTCGGCGTTGTATCGCTCGTGTATTAGTGTGGCAAAATTAAGCTCCATAATCATTGGTAGCTTCATAACCAGTGCCTCGCTGATGCTACAAGCACCCTGTTTACTAATAAAAAAATCGGCAAGATGCATATAGTAAGGAATATCTTTAGTAAAGCCGATGACAAACCGCTTCTGGAGACCTTGGCTCTCGCGCAGAGCCAAAGCTAGTTCTTCATTGCGTCCACAAATAAAGATGAGTTGTAGCTTTTGTTGAAAACACTCCAGACGTTTGGCGATTTTCAGCATCACTTTGGAGCCATAACCACCGAATAACACAAGTCCGGTGAAACAGTCTGGATCTAAACCCAAACGTTGCCTCTCGTTGCCGCGATCACACGAAATCGCTTCATAAAAGCGAGGATGAACAATCGTTCCCGAAGTTGGGATGATTCGCTCCTCCTTTACTCCTGAAGAACGAGCTTGCTCTACAGTTTTCTCAGTTCCACAGATCACATAATTTCCCGTTTCCGGTTCTATCCAAAACGCGGGCGGAAAATCAGCGTAATCTCCAATAATGGTCACTAAAGGTGTACCTGGTTTTGCCCTCTGTAAACCTTCCCATAGAACTTTGTTATACAAAGGTACTACAGAAACTATCATATCTGGCTGTTGTTGGTGGCAATATTCCTCAGTAATTCTTACACCGACCTCGTGATTTAGTCTGATAAGTAGTTTATTGAGGCGCATCTTCAGCGGCATAAGCCATGTCCAGCCGCTTTTCAACATTCGGTTGTACAATTCATGTCCAGAAATTCCAAATAGCTTGTAGGTAAATACCTTTTTTTGTTCTGCTAAGCTATCCGCTATTTCGTCCACATCGGTGACACTAATTTGCCAAGGTAGTTGCTGCTGCTCGATGATTGAGCGGAGGGCATTATACATGGCATAATGCCCTCCACCCCCCTGGCAAGTGATAACATTAATCAAAAACTTCGTTTTCGGAGATGAGGATGATTGCAAGGTTTCCATAAGGTTTTACGCGTGTACTAAGTGATTGGCGTTGCTTGCTTGTACTAACGTGTTTGTGTTTCATTTCACTCCGTAATGAACATCCGGAACGTGATTGCGCTCTTGGCATACTCCTAACTGGGAGCATTCAAGGATTCCTGACAAAATATCAACAACTTCAAACACTGCTTTATTGTTGACAGCGGTGGCATTGGCACGGTAGCGAGCCAGATTTTCCGGCTGGATCAGCTTCTCTACAGCTTGGTTAATGTCCCGAAAATTGCCGACTACAATACCAATCCCATTATCCGCAATCCACATGGCTGAGGGCCGTTCTTGAAACAAGCTTAAGGCATTGCAATCTGTAATTACTGGCAAGTTCATCGCCACAGCCTCACTAACACCTACCGAGCCGGATTTACCAACGAAAAAATCGGACAAATGCATGTAGTAAGGAATTTCACTCGTAAACGTTTCAACAAACCTCGGCAAGCGGCTTTGTTGACGGCGCAGGGTTGTTGCTAGTTTTTCGTTGCGTCCGCAAATGAAAATAAGTTGTAGATTTAGTTGTGATTTCTCCAAACAATCGGCAATCTCCAGCAGCACATTTGACCCCTGACTGCCAAAAGTGATTAAACCAGTAGGCAAATCTGGATCTAGTCCTAGGCGTTTTCTCTCGATTGAGCGAGCAACAGTAATGGATTCGTAGAAACAAGGTTGAATTATCACTCCCGAGGTGCGGAAGATTTGCTCCGGCATGTAACCAAAGTTTTTTGCTTGTTCAACCGCCCGTTCAGTGGGACAAATTAAGAATTGCTCCTGGGGCTCAATCCAGAAGCGGGGTGGGCAATCGGCATGATCTGTGATAAAAGTCACGAAGGGGACACTAGGTGACGCTGCCTGCAAACTTTCATAAAGCACCCGATTGATATATGGCATCACTGAAACTACCATGTCGGGCTTATGCTGCTGCCAGTATCTTTTAAGACGTGCTAACCAAGCAGAATGGTTCAGGCGAATTTGTAGCTTGAACAAAGGAACCAATAGAGGTTCATTAATAACTTTTGCCCAGGTTTTTTGGAGTACAAATTTATTGTAAAAATCCTGCGAAGTACTCGTCCCAATGATTTCTTTAAAAGCCTCAACTATATGGATTTCCCAAGGCAATTGCCGCTTCTCGATAACTTTTTGCAAAGCATTGGCAGTGCTGCGATGGCCTGCACCAGCATCATAAACCATTAGATATACTTTCTTCATCACTTTCCCTAATAGGTTTGTATTTAGGTTAGGAGCAATCTTGGGTTTTCCTTATTTCTCCGTCTGGTGTTGCGGTGACCATTGTTCTGCTCTCACTAGGTTTCGACGCAACGCGCATTTGCTTTTCGGCGCGTAATTGGTTGAGCTTGGTCACCCCGATCCACTGGTAAACTTTATCTCCAAATCCTGGGAAAATTTGGCACAGTGCCAGCAGTAGTCTTGTCGTACCTACTGTCATCGGATCTTGATTGACAACCACTTCCGCCTCATTCTGCTTAATAGCCCTTATTACCGTGCTCGCTACGTCTTCTGGCTTAGACGTTCCTGATAAACTTGGTGCAGGTATGCCAGTATCAGCAAACATACCTTGTTGCGAAATATATCCTGGACAAATTACCGAGATCCCAACACCAGTACCTGCCAATTCTTGCCTAACAGCATCACTCCACATGAGCAAACCAGCTTTACTGGCTGAATAAATGCTGTTATAAGCAGGTCCCTTTTTGGCAGCCAGAGAAGCAATATTGACAATATGGCCACTACCCCGGGATAACATGGTCGGCAGTAGCAAACGGGATAACTCCATAGCAGCCAGTAAGTTGGTGGATAATACTGACTGGAGATCGGTAGTGGAGTAATCTTGGAAGTTTCTGTATATCTCTATGCCTGCGTTATTGATTAAAATGTCAATTGAACCTGCAAGCTGATTGATTTGCTCAACGAGGGCTGGCAGCTCTTCTACCCTACTAATGTCGTATGGAATGCCTATCCACTGACCTCCTAAAGCTTTGACTTTGGTAGCTACCTGCCCTAGCCCCTCCTGCGAACGCGAAACACCAACTACAGTTGCCTTTTCTTTTGCCAAAGCGCGAGCAATAAAGACTCCTATGCCGCGTGAGGCACCTGTCAAAAGTACTGTCTGACCTGCAATGATTGTCATGATTGCTTAACACATCCTCATTCATTAGTACCAACCCAGTTCAGCTAGCAGCAATGCATTCTTTGAGAGAAGTGAAATGCTTGCCACCCAGCTCAATCTGTCCCTGTTCAACTCCAGTTTTGATTCTGGCAACTAAATACTTCCAGTCTGAGGCGATGATATTTGTGCCATGATCTGGCTCAAGTAGACTGGCTAGGGCAATATCGCTACCATATTTGTTCACTAAATTGTATATACCTAAGAAATTGAAAACCCCTGATTCGTAAGTTCCACATGGAACCGAGGGATTGTGTACTCCAGTGCAATACTCGTCGTTATTTGGTTTAAACCACTGCATTGACGGATATCCGTGGAAATGAACCATCGCTGTACCATTTTTAATCAGTTCCGGTGCGTACAAAGCAGCAGCCAGAGCGATCGCTACCATGACATAGATATCATAAGAGGGTTTGACATCGCCCACTATAGTATCGATACCTTTTGGTAATTGGAGTAACAACCTATCTTGCAGCCCAATCCTGAGCAAGTCAGTTTCTAGATTAAGATCTGTTTTAATTGCGCCTGAACGAGAACTGACAAGCCAGATGTCTGGTAGCTGCTTAAATACATCTTTTTCCCCAATCCTGGTTTTGATATACCTCCTACCGATTTCATTTTGACGCAGTTCATCACGACTGAATCCTTCGATAGGGGGCAGACTTTCCCACTCGCTTTCAGATATTTCTACAGCACCTAGGTATTGTGGCGGTTCAGCGTAGGCAACAAAACCATAAGAAACGCCTGTTCTGCCATTTGCCATCCAGTCTACAATATCTCTGTGAGGCTTTCTTTTAACTACATCGTCAATTTTAAAACCAGAAGGTAGTAGACCCGTTGATGCTAGCTCTTTACCCAATCTGACTAATTGATCTGCATAGATAGATTCTTTCGGGTCATACTCACCTACCTCAAATCGCGAGAGAGACAGTGGCAGAATCGGTACATAAATTTTAGGAATTAAAGAGTTAACAACGAATGAGTCAACTGACTCTACAGGAAACACAGAGTCTGAGAGGTTCATATTTAAAATAGAAATCTTGGTCTCAGAAACCCCAATCACAATTTCAGAAAATGTTTTGATCAGGGTATTTACACCAATAGGGATTTTTTGTTGATAAGGGACACTTGGATCAACAAACTTTTCATTAATTTCTGCTAAAACTATGACTTGAGTATTTGTGGGGTCTTCAAGCGGTTGAATATTTTCTTCAGCCCAACTGATAAATTGCATAATCTTAGAAGCAGATATCTGGCGTTTTTTTAAAAAAAAGCGAGAATATAATTGATAGATTGTATCTACCACAAACGTCTTCGCTTTGCCAAGTAAAGAAGTATGCTTTTCAACATCAACGACAGCACTAATACCAGTTTTAATCACTCTTGCTGTGATGTTTTTTTTCCATTTAGTGAAAGGAATAGTGATTTCGTACTGAACTTCTTTAGTTGCTCCCTCCCAAGGTATGAGCTGAACTCCATTGTCCCGCAGCTTATGTTCTAACTCTTCTCTGAACTTCAAAATTATTTCTTTTTTGTATCCATCTGGCAAAGGTCTAAAGGTAACTTTTAGCTTCTTTGCCATGACTTTTGGATCAATAATGGGAGGGATAAAGCCTAATCTACGGGAAAAACCTCCAACCAAGCGCCCAATTGTCTGCAAGCTGAGGTCTTGAGTTTTAGCTGCAGAATCATCACTACCAGTTGAGTTATTACTTTGAAGAAAAGCAAGAATTTCTGTTTTGCGTTCAGCTAGCTCTGTGCGTAGTGTTGGTGTCAGTACTCCCTTGGGAGAATTAATTTTGAGTTTATCATTATCAGTCCATAACTGAACGCCTTGTTGATTAAGGTTTTCCAAAAGCTCAGATACGTTCATAAATTCACAACCTCTCTTTTTCTATATTTTTTTGGCTCGGCTTGCGATTAAACCTCAAAAAGTTCTGACTCAGAAGCTTCTAATTGTTTAGCTAAGTACTGTGAAAGCGACTCAATAGTCGGATAATGTATCAGCAGGAGTGGAGACATCTCAAGTCCAAGAGATTGTTTCCCAGCGCTAGCAATGCCAATCGCCAGCACTGAATCCAGACCGTAGCTATCGAAAGGTACTCGGACATGTATGTCATCGGGTTTGACTCCCAGCTCTTTGGCAATTTGGCCAACTAGCCAAGCTTGAATATCGTCCGCTGTCAGAGACCTTAGATTGAGCTGCTGCACTAATACGCCCTCTGATTCGGTAGTGCCAACAAATTCGGATTCAGTTTGCCCAAGAAGGTTAGTCGTTGAGGGCTGGCCATTTCTGTGACCATTGCTATTAGGTTCAAACCAGTAGCGCTTTCGCTGCCAGGGGTAGGTTGGCAGTTGCACGCGTTGACGTGAGTAGTCCCGGTCAAAACCCGACCAGTCTATTTTTACTCCATGCACATATAAAGTCCCCAAACTCTCAAGCAGCTGTTGCCAATCATCTAGAATCGGCTTTGGCCCAACTTCCACAAATATTTCGTATCCCTGTTGAGCTAAGGTATTCATGCTGGCGGCACTTAGAGGTTGTTGCACTCGACGGCACCAATATTCAGGGGTAGCTATTTGGGCAGTAGCTAGTTCACCAGTAAGATTGGAAACTAGGGAAATTCGTGGTTGGGAGTAGGTTACTTGCCTCGTAACTTGCTCAAAATTCCCTAACACAGATTCCATAACCAACTTCAATCCGTCTTCCAAGCTGAAAACTCCAGCTACACAGGCAGCAACGAATTCCCCTATATCGCGACCTATGACCGCGTCGGGTTCAATGCCCCAGGATTTCCATAACTGGAAGAGGGCATACTCCAAAGCGAAGAGAGCAGGGGAGCCAGTTGCGTGCGGAGAGAAGTCCGAGCGGAGGTCTCCTCCGCTCGGAACTTCGGAGGGTCCCCCCCGTTGAGCAAATTGGAGTGGAGCAGGGGAAGCAAAAAGTACCTCAAGTAGAGGCTCTTCTAAATAGGGCCGCAAAAGTTCATTGCAATGGTCAAGGGCTGAACGGAAGGCAGGTTGGGTTTCGTACAGCTGACGTCCCATTCCCACATACTCGGAGCCAAGACCTGTGAAAAAGAAGGCGATTTTAGGAGGAACTAACGCCTTTCCTTTAAATAATCCTGCTGCTTCTTGCCCAACACTGAAGGCGGCAAGCTTTTCACTGAGTTCGGCACATGAAGATACTATCACACTTAGTCGATGCTGAAAGTGTGATCGCCCGCTATTGGCAGTAAAGCAAATATCTCCTAAAGCTAAGTCTGGGTTTTCAGTTAGGTGCTTCTCGTACCGCTCGGCTAACTGGACAAGAGCCTCGTCTGTCTTAGCTGACAGCGCCAGTATGTGCAGAGGTCGCTCTACTGACCTTTGGCCTGGCGCTTTCACCGGAGCCTCTTCCAGAACCACATGAGCATTGGTGCCGCTAAAGCCAAAGGCACTCACTCCCGCCAGCCGCCGCTTTTCTCTTGCATGCCAGGGCATTCGCTCCGTAGGAACTTTCAGTGGCAATTTATCCCAGTTGATGTAAGGATTGGGCTGCTCAAAGTGTAGGTGGGGTGGAATCTCTCCGTGTTGCAGGGCAAGCACCACCTTGATCAGACTTGCGACGCCAGAAGCTGGTTCTAAGTGACCCATGTTGGTTTTTACCGATCCAATAACCAAAGGTTGGTCTTGAGGGCGGTTCTTGCCATACACTTCCCCCAAAGCTGCTACCTCAATCGGTTCTCCTACAGATGTCCCGGTGCCCTGAACCTCTACATAGTCAATCTGAGCTGAATCTACGCCGCCATTCTCTAGGGCTTGGCGAATCACGGCTTGCTCAGATGGTCCGTTAGGGGCAATCAAGCTACTACTGCGACCATTGTGGTTGACCGCAGAGCCTCGAATCAGAGCCAAGATGTTGTCCCCGTCAGCCAAAGCATCTGAGAGCCGCTTGAGGAGGATGACGCCACATCCTTCTCCTTTGACAAAACCGCTGGCAGTAGCATCGAAGGTTTTGCAGCGACCGTCGGGATTCAGCATCCGCGTCCTGGAGAGAGCAATACTGGTGTCCGGCACGAGATTCAAACCAACTCCGCCAGCTAGAGCTAGATTGCACTCTCCCAAGCGCAAACTCTGACAAGCCAAATGCACTGTTACTAGCGAAGAAGAGCAGGACGTATCGACAGCCATACTAGGACCTTTTAGCCCTAAAACATATGACAGGCGACCAGCAGCTACGCTCAAAGAGTTGCCGATGGCGGAAAAAGCATCTATCTGGGTTGGATCTCCTAATGACGAGATTGCCCTGTTGTAGTCATTTATGTAAATGCCAATAAACACGCCTGTGGAGCTGTTATATAAATGCTCTGGTGCCAGACTGGCATTTTCTAGAGCCTCCCAACCAACCTCCAGCAACAGCCGTTGCTGGGGGTCCATACTTACTGCTTCCCGCGCTGAGATCCCGAAAAACTCAGGGTTAAAGGCATCCACCTGAGCCAAAAAACCCCCTTCGCGGGTAGA
>JAFAVL010000336.1 GCA_019242465.1 Chroococcidiopsidaceae cyanobacterium CP_BM_RX_35
CAAGGCTTGTGTCACTTGGCTCATCAGCAACAATCACTTCAGGAAAGGTTGGTGAAATCTAAGAGCGTTTTCCTACTGGTACATTTTAATTCCCTTCGACATCATACTGTATCTGACTGCAACTTGGTATTAGAGCAAATAAGTGTGTAGGAGCAGGTGGGAGTTGGTTCAACTGGTATTGGCTAAAGTTTGAAGTTTAGTGTAGACAGTGTTAAAAACTGCTGGGAAAGGACAGCTACTGCTAATAGCAATCAGGACGCGACGAACACTGATACGGATTTGTGCCCCTAACTTCAGCAGTTTGGTACGGATGGTGCCGAACTGTGCAGTGGCTAATTCAGTTTTGTTTAGACAGTGTTGTCGCAGCGCCTGCATTAAGACGTAGGCAAGAGAGGAAAACCACAGCCGTAGTTGGTTACTATCAAAGGCATGAGCCGAGGTCCGGTCACTAAACAGGTCGAGTTGGTGTTCCTTGATCCGGTTCTCCATGTCTCCCCTAGGACAGTGCCTTGTACCAAACCGTACACCCTCTGGGCAACCAAGTCTGAGAGTGAGTGTTGCACTCGTTTTTGGTTCCGATGGTCTTCAAAACACCCAGCAAACCGTTCGGTGATGCGATAGTGTTGGTCGAGTCGGGCAATCAGAAGCAGCCCACTATCGGAAGTGATCTGACCACCACTGAAATCAGAAATCACTTGGCGGCGTCCGAGTTGACCAAAGTGGTACGTAATTGGACTAAACTTTATTGAAGTCGAGGTCATGAAACGCAATAGCTAGAACCTTAACTCTAAGTTGATTCTGCCAGATGCAATCCCTTAGTTTCTACCCCCTAGTAAGACATATGGGTCAACTATGAATGATACTGCTATTAAGCCATCCGACGCTTGAAACTTCGTAGCAAGGTTCCGCTAACTAGAGCACCTATAGTTAGCGTCCCTACGACTTCGGAAGGCTCGGGGACAATCGCACCGGTAGTTGGATAGACAAAACCAGTATCAGGTCCAGAGACAACGTTACCAAATCCAGCTAATTCAAGACCATCAAAAGTTCCTAGAAGCTGTACAGTTCCGGTTTCACCCTCAAAAACTCGAAAGCTACCAAATTCAGGATGATTTGGGAAATAGATACTATCAGCGTTTTGATAAATATCTCCTACATTTGGCGTGGCATCAAGATTTACCTGTTCATTAAAACTCTTATTAAAATCATATGGTGACGTATCTGATGAGTTACTAGTAACTGTAATATCCGAGGTAAAAATACCATCCTCAGAATTTGAGTTGACATCAACTGTGCCGTTTTTGTAAGTTAGTGTTCCTAACACAAATTTTGCGTTAGGAACCGTTGTAAAATTTGTTCCGTTAAAAGACAATGAGTTAGGGAAAGAGCTGAAATCATTGCTACCAAAAGTAACCTGATTAGTCCCAGTTCCACTTATAAAGTCAAGTGGAGGAGCTCCCTTAACAACATTTATGCCATCAAACCTTCCAGATGTATTTCCCGAACCTATGGAACCAGGAGGGAAAGACGTAGCTGAAGTTGTAAAAACTGTCCCGGAATTATCAAACGTTCGAAGACCTGCAGGATTTATAGAAGATCGAGGATCTGGAATATATATGGAAGAGTCAGACGTAACCGCATTCTTAAAAGAAATGGCTTTGAGAGAATTGGAATTAATGACCGCTTGACTGTACCCAAATCTCAAGGTTATTGAATTGCTTTGGTCTAAAATATCAAAGCCCAGTGTTTCAGGAGTTCCCAGAATACGAAAAATAGGTGCATCTTTGTTAGCAACTTCTATTTGATTGAGTGTGTCATACGGAAAACCTTGCCTGCAATCACGTTTACCATTAGAATATTTACAGTCAAAAGGAGCAGTACCAAAATATACTTGGGGACCATCGTAAGTACCAATGTTTACATTATAAGATTTAATAGCATCATCATATTCTACATATCCTGCTTGGCTCTTCGGAGTTGATGAGTTGTCAAATACAATGTTTCCGTATATTGGACTTGATACCGTTGTATTAGAACTATCCGTAGGAGCTTGATAGAAACCTGAAAAATTAAAGTCTACAAGGTCTGCTTGAGCTGGAGCAGTATTGCTTATCATAATAACTGGCAAACAACTCAAAGTTACCAAAGAAAATATCTCTCGTAGATTCATAACGCACCCTTAAATACTAAATTGTTGAAAACAGTGAGCTAGCACTGAGTAAAGCCAGAAACATAACCCTTCACTTTTTTCAAACTCAAGAGATGTCCTGACAATAAGTGCACCATGCATTGATTTATCAGCACTAGCCTGCTCTTTTATGCCAAACAATGTTATGAAATCCCCATAAAGCCCTAAAACCTTTACTGCACTACAGTGTAGATAGTTTTTAAGGAGCTGGAGAAGATTGACAGTAATGATGATGCCAAGCTAGAGTCTAATGGCACGACAGTTTTAGATGAAATGAAAAAGTTAAGGTTAGCAGAGGCAGTGGTGAGGCAAGAAGTTTTCTACCTGTTTCTTAGTAGGGCGGCATTGAAAGCACTCAGTGGATGAAGTGCTCTCCTAGAATTTCTCACAAGCCTGAGCAAAAATGAGCTAGAGGCAGTGAAATGTTAGTTCCAAATTTCTCACACGCTTTTTTAGAAAAGCTCGTAAAGTTTGTGTAGCAAAGCTTCTATAGAGAAGAGATCTTCAAAAAACAGTCTGTCATGCAAACCGGGGGGTCTAGAATGATCTTCTGTTCGTCATCTCCAGCTCATTTCGGCTCAAACTTGTGAGAAATCCGGGCATTGCTTTCATTTGTTGGGAAGTATTTTGCATCAGTCGGTTCTCCTAATTGAACGCTTCTTCGGTCGATAACAGTCCAACATAAGTTTGAAAAGCTTTTCTTGAAATACACAATTCTCGCCGATGATTGCCTAATTCTCCAAAGCAATCGTTTTCAGCGGTTCTATGATCGTCAAGAGTAAGGTATTGAGCGATCGAGTCCTTACCATGATTGAAATCTCTAATTCTGACCGGATTGCGAATCAGTGCCAAGAACTCGCGACTCTGGTAATGAGGCACACCGAGGGCAATGGTGTTCATCCAACTGCGATCGATCAATTGAGCTTTGGGCGCTCTGATACGATGTCTACCGGAGCTCACTACAGTGTTGATGAACCCCGCCTCACCCTCATCGTTCAAGGCAAGAAAGAAATGTTGCTGGGTGAGGAAACATATCCATATTACCCAGGGCAATATCAAGTCCTTTCGGTTGCTCTACCGGTCAGTGGACGTGTAGTTGAGGCAACACCTGACAAGCCGTGTTTAATGCTGAAGCTGAGCTTAGACTTACTGCAACTGTGTGGTCTGGTTGCCCAAATGGGTTTTAGTTCAGCTAAGCAAGAGAACTCTGTCCGGGGTCTATGGGTTAGCAACGCCGATGCGACGTTGATCGAGTGTGTCCTTCGCCTGGGCAAGCTCTTAGAGACACCGCAAGACATCCCGATCCTGGCACCGATGATGCTGCGTGAACTCTATTACCGTCTGCTTGTCGGTGAACAAAGTAAAGCCGTGTGCCAAATTGCCACATCCGACAGCAGTATGCAGCGCATTGCGTCAGCGATTCAACTAATCAAGGCTGAGTTTACCCAATCGATGCGGATCGAGGATTTAGCAAACCGGGTCAAGATGTCTACTTCATCGTTTCACCAGCATTTTAAGCAAGTGACCTCGATGAGTCCGCTGCAATATCAAAAGCAGCTAAGACTGTTGGAAGCACGTCGCCTCATGCTAACTGAAGATTTTGATGCGATCTCTGCTGCTTATCGAGTGGGATATGAAAGTTCCTCACAGTTCAGCCGCGAATATTCCCGAATGTTTGGTGCCCCGCCCATGAGAGATATTGAACGTTTGAAATGAACGGTATTGTCAGGTTAACCCGAATGTAGAATAATCGTACTGGTTCAACGTTGATCGCAACTCCCTGCCCATGTACGCCCGACATCGCTTCCCCGGCGAAATTATTAGCTATTGTGTCTGGCTCTACTACACCTTTCCGTTGATGTCGATTAGCACGCTTTTTGGATTCTTACGCACTTTTGATACTGCTGGCGAATTATTTCTTCATACTTGAAACCCTGATTTTGTCGTTTCCTGAATGACAAAACTCAAATATCTAGCTTCTGATTGCAATGAATTTGCAAGGCTTCCAGGGGCTTTAATTCTGACCTCTCATGATCCGATCGCTGCTGCGGCTCTACAGGCGAGACAAATTAAACTTTCTACTAAATGAAAGCGGCGATGCTTTCTAAAAGCTGGAGCTTCTCAATCCCGCTTTCTGATCATTCAGCAGCATTTTTAGTGGGTGCTCCAAGTGTTGCCATATCGAGTACGAGGCGATAGTGAATGTCTCCGCGTTCTAATCTTTCAAACCCCTCATTGATGTCTGCCGCCGAGATAACTTCGACATCGGCTGCAATCTTGTGTTTGCTACAGAAGTCCAGCATCTCTTTAGTTTCTAGCGTCCCTGCCGATCCC
>JAFAVL010000370.1 GCA_019242465.1 Chroococcidiopsidaceae cyanobacterium CP_BM_RX_35
CAAGACCTACAACCGTGAAGGTAATTATTGATCCCATAACGTCATTGAAAGCCGACTCACTCGTTACAGTTTGAGAAACTTTGTCTCTAACCTTAATTTGTTTAAAAATCGGAATTAGGGTTGCTGGATCGGTTGAAGCAATGGTAGTTCCTAGCAGGAAAGCAACAATGTATGGGATGCCCATAATAAAAGTGGCTGCTATGTCGGTGATGGTCGCTGTGATTAAAACGCCAACCGTGGACAGCACAACAACCGTAACCCAGACTTCCTTAAGTACCTTGAGCTGGAGCGACGCACCACCGTCAAAAATAATGTATGAAGAACCAAAGACGAGTATAAGCTGATTTAAGGCTGAATCGCTCGGAATATTTATGATGCCTGTTATTTCAGGTCCCAACAGTATGCCCACCAGCAGGAATAGCACGATATCGGGTAGCTGAATTCGCTGAGCTAGACAGCTGATAATAGCTCCAGCAGCAAGAACAATCCCAATGACGAACAGAAAGTGTTGAGCGGTACCGAGCGCAAGTGCTTCAGATTGTGGAGCTACAGAGTTAGTAGCGAGTAGATAGTCCATTGGTGGGTCTCCTTGAGACGCTCCAGTAGGACCACTAGGACCTGACAGACTCCACCGCACTGGAAAGCAAATCTTTACGGTTATGATATCCTGCCTTGGATAATTAGACCAGCTACCCTCAATACAAGCCCTCTCCATTCATGAGCAGGGTTTCCCTTAGACTCTGCGCCCAGAGGGCACTTGAAGGATTGCCATAATTGATACCAGTGTGGAGAAACCCACTAGCACAAAGTACCAAGCCAGAATTCGCGTGCGAACGCCAAAAAAGATTCTGCGCCATCCGCAAGGTTGCATCAGTGACATCACTTGAGAAATGAATACGAGCTACTAACCGAATTTCAACTAGCCGGATAAAAGTAAAAAGCTAGTGCCAACACAGTATAGGTTGCTAAGAGCAAAATACCTTCTAGCCAATTAGACCGCCCGTCTGAACTAATAGAGTTGGCAATCAACACTGCCACTGCTACTGCCACTAATTCAAAAGGATTGAAATTGAGATCCATCGGTTTGCCTACCACTAAACCCACCAGAACTAAAAGTGGGGCAACGAATAGAGCAATTTGCAAACTAGAGCCTACAGCAACTGAGAGCGAAAGATCCATATTATTTTTCATTGCTACAGTTACAGCAGTTGCATGCTCAGCTGCATTGCCAATGATAGGTAGAAAAATGACACCCGTAAATAGCGCACTCAAACCTAAACGGGACGTGGCTTCCTTCAGCGTATCGACTAACAGTTCCGATTCAATTGCCACAAAAAGAGTTGCTACCAATAGCGCTCCAACCCAAAACCACAGATTAATCTTGTGTTCAGGATTGCCTTTTGCCAGCTCCACCTCTGCTGGCTCCATTTCTGCTAAGCCACATTCATACAGGTAAGTGTGGGTGCGCATAGAAAACAGTAACATTAGCCCATAGACTAGGATTAACACGACTGCAACTAAGCTGGAAAAATGCTGGAGCTTGGCTTGAGAAATCCCACCTGAGATGAAGTTAGCAGCGGTAGGCAGCAGAATGGCAACGACTGCTAAATTCATTGATGAAGCATTCACCCGTGCTACGGTTGGCTGAAATTCCTGCTCCCTATAGCGAAGACCACCTAGTAGCATCGATAAGCCAGTAACTAAAAGCAAATTGCCAATAATTGAGCCCGTGAGACTTGCTTTAACCACGTCCACCAAACCAGCATTGAGCGCAATTAGGGCAATTATCAGTTCAGTGGCATTACCAAAGGTGGCATTCAACAGACCCCCCATAGAGGGACCTGTAACCACAGCAATTTCTTCCGTAGCTTTTCCCATCCAAGCGGCGAGGGGTACGATCGCTAACCCTGAGACAATGAAGACAGCTAGCGAACCCCATTCGAGAAAATGAGCTGCAATAGAAATTGGAATAAATACCAACAGCGCTAAAAAGATCGTGTCTTTGCTCGGCATAGCAAATTCTATTGTTGAGGGACTGCATAGCAGTCGAGTACTGTTAGATTAACGGATGAATGCCATGAGACCATCATTAAGTGAGATGACTCACAAAAACATTTAATTATGCCTCAAGGGTCATGATTTATGGCAGTGTCTGGTTCATCTTAACAAGAGTGCTAAAATCCTACCGCTCTAGTTGCCCTAGTCACACTAAATGGATCTCCCGCATACTCGACAACGCTTTTTCCAAGCAGTTCAGCTGCCTGACAAGCAGATAGATCTAGCAAAGGCAGCACTCTACATCGCTCAGGAAGAGTATCCAGAGCTTGACCCAGATGAATACCTGAACGCTTTAGATACAATGGCAGATGAACTGCAAGAGCAATTGCCAGCTCAGCGATACCCTCTGCGGATAGTTCAAAGCATTAACCAGTATCTGTATGATGACCTGGGATTTAAGGGGAATACTAATAACTACAACGATCCCCGTAATAGCTTCTTGAATGAAGTACTTGAGCGGCGGACTGGAATTCCGATTACACTCTCGCTAGTCTATTTAGAGATCGCACAACGGATTAATTTTCCGATGGTGGGGGTAGGAATGCCAGGACATTTCCTCATTCGCCCAGATGTGGCAGAGATGGAAATTTGTGTTGATGCCTTCAATGGCGGTGAGGTACTGTTTGCAGAAGATTGTCAGAAACTACTGGCTAAGCTTTACGGCGAACCAATCGATCTGAAACCAGAGTTCCTCTACCCAGTAACTCATCGGCAGTTTTTGGCGCGGATGCTGACTAATCTGAAAATGATTTACTTGGAGCAGCAGGAGTGGGAAAAAGCGCTCTCCACAGTTGAACGAATCTTGCTGTTGTTTCCAGACTTACCAGGGGAATTGCGCGATCGCTGTTTGCTGTGCTATCAAATTGGCGATTGGGCAGCAGCTAGCGAACATTTAGCAACTTACCTCACACAGGTTCCCAGTGCTAAAAATGACCCTGCGATTCGCCGATTGTTGAACTATTTGGGTAGAAACACATAGATATCTGACTCTTTCGTTTTACTGCCCAAGCAATCTCTGGCTATCAATTTGCACCGCTCCAATTTGAATGAAACCTGTTTGAAAGGTTTGCTCAGTCGTATAGTGTCCTTTAGCTGGGTTGGCATAATGAATGACCTTTGCCTGTTTTAGGTCAATGACTAAGTAATCAAGAATGCCTGCTTCAGCATAAATGTCTCGTTTTATCCCTGTATCCTTTGCCTGAGTACTGTAGGCGTATTCAACGATGAGCCGCACTTCTTCTGAAATAGGGTGCCGATCGCTGTAGTCCCGTAACTGAATAATGGCAATATCTGGTTGTGGCTCAGAATCAGTAAGCGTGATTGGTTTTCCTTGGCGGGACCACCATCCTTCACCAAATAACCGCTCTAGATACCGGGCAGTCGTTTCACAACGATGAGCATGTTCAGGTCCTTCAGGAGGCATATCGACGATTGTTCCTCGAAGCAGCTCACAATCGGAATCGGATAAAACACCTGTCGCAACAATGCAATGATAGTCTTTAACTGTCCAATGATGTAGCAATGTCGTCATAGCGCGTCCTTGCTGCTGCCTTGGTATCTTCGCTCCGCTACCTGCTTGAGGCGTTGCAGCTGAGACTGCATATCTGCTTTTGTCCAGGGTTCAGCAAAAGTATGAAAGCCCCAGCGAATCAGGAGATTAGGAATCTCAAACTCAAAGCGATTGAGCAGGTGCGTTCCCTCAGCAACTGGTTGACATTCCCAAGTGTCGCGCCCGTGGAAAAAACCCTCAAATCCCCAAACGATGACTCCTGGTCGCCGTTCCAAGACTACACTATTTAGAGTTGGTGCCAAAAATGGAACTTGAATCACAAAACGACTGCGGCTGCCCACATCGGTACTCCATTCCCCTACAGGTTCACAACAAAGAGCCGGATTGAGCCATTGGTGCATCAAAGCCAAATCGGTGATACATTGTTCGACAACTGTAACACTGGCATTAATTTGAATCGATTGTTCAAATTGCTGGTTAGAGGTCATCTAAGTTGAGCCCTAAGAACGAGTGGGAGCAGGTCGAAAGTCAAGTTTGGTTCGCAGTTCATCCTTGATGCGGTTAAGAATCGAAGTTTCATCCAGTGAAGCTAAAATCTGACTGACAACAGCTTTAGGACCATCTGGTCCCCAAGAAGCGCCATTAGCTAAGTAAGCTTTGGTGACTTGCCCAATGCCATAAGAGGACACACCCGCCACTCCTGCTTGCGTCAACGCTACCGATACGTAAGGACCAAGGGCAGCCCCTCCAGTTGCCGGGGTAGATAAACCTAGTAAGCTTTTTAAGGAACTTAAGCCCAGAGTCGCTAAGAGTTCGCTGGCACTGATGCCACCCATACTAATAGCAATCTTTTGCAGCAGCCCTACAGCTCCAGCTCTAGTCATTGGGAGACCATAGAGTTTAGACAAACTCAAAATCAATGCGACATCAATTGCCACCCCACTAAGTAGATCGATAACCGTGACTGGATTGAGCGCGATCGCCACTGCCTTAGTCATAACTGCCCGCCAAATTAGTGAATTAGCTTGGGTGTCGCGAATCGCTAGTTTCCGCTGCACTAATTGCTCGTTCAGATTGTCTGCATACAGCATCGTATTAAGGGCAACTAAGGCTTTGCCTTCCCGATGCAAAATTTCCAAGATTTTGAGTTTCAACTCCTCAATTTGAGGTGGACTGGGTATCAGTTGGACACTTCTAGTGCCATCGGCGTGCCGAGTTGCCTGAGCAACCAGAGGTGAGGCGGCCGCCATAACAATTTCATCTGGTGAGAGTAACTCTCGCACCCGCTCGTCCCGGATTTTTTGATAAATTGCCACCCGGTCAGCTTGAGGATACCGATCAATCTTATTGAATACGAGCAAGATCGGCTTACCTGCCTCCCGCAATTGAGACAGAGCTGCTTGTTCTACCTGCGTCATATCCCCAGCAATAACAAATAGGATTAGATCGACCTGTTGCGCTATCTGTTGAGCTAGGGCAGCACGAGTTTCACCGTCTACTTCATCCAAACCAGGTGTGTCAATCAGCTCGACCTGCGACTCTCCTACACCTGGTAGCGTGAAGACAAAACACTGTTCCCGCAGCAACTCTGGTGCATCGTCTGCCTCCAAATCTTGACTAATACTCCACGCAGCGCGAGCCGGAGTGCGGGTGACGCCATGCAGGGCACCTGTTTCAAAAACTGTTTGCCCAAGTAGAGCATTAAGTAGAGAAGACTTACCCCGTCCTACCAAGCCAAAAACGGCAATTTGCAAGACTCGACGTTCTAAATTCTCCAGCATAGTCTGTAGCTGTTCAATTTCCGCCTCCAGCCCAGCCCGCTCTTGAGGTGTCAAGTCAAGATTGGCTACCAATTCTTTGAGCGCTGTTTGTGCCTGTTTATAGTTCAGTTCCGCCTGAATATCATCAAAGCTTGAAATAGCACTGTCTAGTTCTTCTAAGTCGATGGGACTCGCAGGAGAAAGCGGAGAATTGCTTGGGTAAGGCATAGGCTCAGGCAATATTGAACTCAAAATCAAACCTCCTTATGATCAAAATCAGTCCTGGGTAATGCAGCTTTGGTTCTTGTTACCTACCTGATGGAGCAATTCTTCATCGATCCTAGCCATTTAAGCTATGTTTTGTAAGTAGAGCTTTAATATCATTTAGCTTTATGTCTGCAACAGATGGATTGCTGAAACGACTTACTGATTGGGCTTTCATCATCTAAAATCTCAAATCCAAAATCGTATAGGCAGCCAGTAGTATCAGCATAGACAAATTAAGGATCGTGAGTGGTAAGCGTTTGCCAGAAACTATTGCCCATGTCAGAATTACGCGTCAATCCTGGCAGCAAGGCTGTCTAGAGGGGGAAGTGAGGGCAGGTGATTTTGAATGGCAGTTTGAGTGGTCTTTCCGCCGAGGTCAACTGTCCGTTAAGCCTTCCCAAGGGCGCGCTTTAATCCAAGAGCCACTTGGTCGCTTCCTAGAACAGCGAGATTACCAACTTGAGCCTGGGGGAGACTATGCTTTTACGATTCGCGCTGAAATTTGAGATAATGCTGCTCTAGGTAGCGCTCTATTAGGAGAATGGCAACAATGTCATCCCAGGGACGCGGTGGCGTGCGGAAACCATTAGGCAGAAGGCGAAGTAATCCTTGGGGGGGGTACATTTGCCAATAGCGATCGCGAGCTTCTAAACTGCTATAGCGTTCATCTACTAAAACGATTGGTAACGGTTGTATTAAGTTAGATTCCAATTGCTGTTTCCAACGCCTGGCTGTTGTTTGGTCACCCATTACTAGTAAGGCAATTGACAATTGCTGGCACAGAGCTTGAATAGTAGAGATCGCTTCAGTAGCTGAGACAACTCGATGATAATACAGTTGCTTCCCTTGTCCCATCACTGCTAACCCGCACTTGTCTCTTCCTGGATCAAAACCTAAGATCGCTGACTGGGTTAGCGAAAAGTCTGGTGCGGAAGTCATCTGAATTCTTCTCTCCCCATCTCTACCAACTAGGTGTGAAAAACCACTTTTCCATGCTGCACTGCTACCAGTTCTATCTTGAGTGGTCCAGCAGTGTAGGTGTCCACGGTGGCGATCGCTTTAATATCTACCGATTGATTGTACTGCTGTAGTTGCTCAATGAAGTGGAATAGGCTCTCAATCCGATTATCACCAATCCAGATCGTATCGTCTAGGAGGCCAATGCTGCGGGCGCGGAACTTGGCAGCAAATAACAGCAAGTTCAATCGTTGTTGTATAGCTGCAGTTGTCATCGTCGCTGGGTTGGCAGAAGTTGCCGCAACGACATCGCCAGCACTGAAAAGCACCTGATTGCGAGTTGCACTGACAAAAACTTGTACGTGCTTTTCTCCTACTAAGTAGTTGCCAGCAGCAAGGACTCGCACCACATAGCTGCGACCGTCATCAATCTGACCAACAAGCTGATCAAACTGCCACTGTGGCAAATCAATCACCTGTTGATTGACCTGGTTTGTTCCCGGCTGTGTCAAGGCGATTGCCGTCCGATTTGCCTCCCGTAAAAGTGATGCTATAGCTTGGCGAACTGACGATGGTCCAACGATTTGGACAACTGCGGCGGCAAGGACTTGATCTCGCAGTAGAGCAACGTTCCCCTGACGGAGGACTTTATAAGACTGGTAATACTGTGCCAGCCTTGCCACCTCGCCTTCCAATTGATCTTGTTGTGATTCTAGTTCTTTGAGATGAGTAGCTCGTTGAGCAATAACTTTGTCGCGCTCGGCAATGTCACGATCACGGTTCTGCACATTTCTGTCTAGCTTCGCAATTTCCTGGTCGCGTTGACCAATCTTCGCTTTGACTTGGTTGCGTTGCTGGATCAGCTGCTGGCGTTCGAGCTGAAGTTTTCGAATTTCTAAATGTAGTACCTTTGCCTGCTGGGAAACAGCTCTAAGTAGCTCTTGGGCTTGCTGAAACTGGGTTGAAACTTGGCTGAGCAGAGTTTGAGTCCCATTAAGTTGCGCTTGCGTTTGGGATTGTTTAGCTAGCGCGGTTTTCAGTGACTGATTCGTCTTTGCTAAGAGTTCCCGCGCCTGTGCTTGCCGTTTTTGGGCTTTTATTTGTTCGGCTCTGGCTTGCGATAGTTCACTCTCTGCCTGACTTTTCTGAGCAGATGTTGTCGCTAGCTGCTGACGCGTGGTCTCTAGCTGACTCTCTACCTGATTTTTCTGTTTAGTCTTGATGACTAGCTGCTCTCGCTTTTGCTTCAGGTCTCTTTGGATCTTCTCTAGCTCAAATACCCCAATTCGCAATCTAGCATCAACGGCGAATAAAATTGCCAGCGTGGAAGCAGCAATCAAGATACCTGTCAAGATGGTGACCACAACGGCAGTGTTGCGAGGACGCAAATTGAACAGTGAGAGACGCGCCTTACCCACTCGCGTGCCAAGGCGATCACCCACCGTAGCGATAAAGCCCCCCAAAACCAAAATTGCCGCAATCAG
>JAFAVL010000422.1 GCA_019242465.1 Chroococcidiopsidaceae cyanobacterium CP_BM_RX_35
TATTGCCGTACGGTTGGAAATAAGGAATCAACACAATGCAAGATGCAATTACCTCTGTAATCAACTCTTCAGACGTTCAAGGTAAGTACCTAGACACCTCAGCGCTGGAAAAGCTCAAGGGCTATTTCCAAACTGGCGAACTGAGGGTACGGGCTGCTAGCACGATCAGTGCCAACGCAGCTGCGATCGTTAAAGAAGCGGTAGCGAAGTCGTTGCTGTACTCTGATATCACTCGTCCGGGTGGCAACATGTACACCACTCGTCGCTATGCTGCTTGCATCCGCGATTTGGACTACTACCTGCGCTATTCCACCTATGCCATGCTGGCGGGTGACCCATCGATCCTAGATGAGCGTGTACTCAACGGCTTGAAGGAAACCTACAATTCCCTAGGTGTACCCATCGGTGCCACTGTTCAATCAATTCAGGCAATGAAAGAAGTAACTGCCAGTCTCGTTGGTCCTGACGCTGGTAAGGAAATGGGTGTTTACTTCGACTACATTAGCTCTGGCTTGAGCTAAATGCTTTTTGGGGGTCAAGAACTTAAGTTCAAAAACTCTCTGTAGGCTCTTTATTAAGGTCTGGGAGTCGGTCGTGAGTGCTAGAACGTGTCGCTTATTCGACTCGTTTGGTCGATGAGTGCTATTGCTCTAACATTGGCGCTTGACTCCCAGCCTTTGAATCAATAAACAATTTGATTTCAAAAATTTTCCTAACTCAATACAGGAGATATCAACATGAGGATGTTTAAAGTCACTGCTTGTGTCCCCAGCCAAACAAGGATTCGGACGCAGCGCGAACTTCAAAACACCTACTTTACCAAATTAGTCCCTTATGACAATTGGTTTCGGGAGCAGCAGCGCATTATGAAAATGGGCGGAAAAATTGTCAAAGTGCAATTGGCAACTGGTAAGCCAGGTGCAAATACAGGTTTGCTGTAATTACGGTTAATGAGTTTCAACGTGGTGAGTATGGAGGTCGTTTTGACCTCTTTCTTTTTTGTCAAGTTTAGTAGAAAAAACAGAAGTTGAGGCAAGGTGTCCTCGCCTCAGCGTTCGCAATGACATAATCAATTGTCTCTGCCTTTAGCAGAAAAAGTTTTAGACAGTGGTAATGTCTTTCTCCTTCTCTGCCAACAATTCGTCAATTCTAGCAGTGTATTTATTCGTCAGCTTCTGTAATCTGTCCTGCTGATCTTGCGCTTCATCTTCAGATAGTTCGCTATTTTTTTCCTGCTTGCGAATGGTTTCGAGGGCATCGCGGCGGATATTACGAATTGAAACCCGTCCCTCTTCTGCATACTTAGCAGCAACTTTCACGAATTCTTTTCGGCGATCGCTTGTCAATTGTGGAATATTGAGTCGAATCAAGGCACCATCATTGTTGGGGGTTAAGCCAACATCTGACATGGAAATTGCCTTTTCAATCGGACTCAAGCTACTACGGTCATAAGGTTGGATGACAATCGTACTAGCATCAGGCGTGCTGATATTTGCCAATGATTTGAGAGGTGTAGGGGAACCGTAATATTCCACCATCACTCGGTCGAGTAGGGCAGAGTTGGCGCGTCCAGTGCGGATCGTGTTAAAATTGCGTTGAGTTGCCTCAACGGTCTTCTGCATCGTACTCTCAGCTTCATCTAGTTTCACAAAAACCTCCCACAAGGGTGCCGATAGATTCTCCCATCACCGCTCGGCGGATGTTTCCCCGAACTGAGATGTCGAATACAAGAATCGGAATTTTATTCTCTTTACACAAGGCGATGGCAGTGCTGTCCATCACCCGCAGATCTTGAGCTAGAACTTGTCCATAGGTCAAGCTCTGATAGCGTTTAGCTTCCGGGTTGAGATGGGGATCAGAGTCGTAGACTCCGTCTACTTTGGTCGCTTTAAACACCATCTGAGCATCAATTTCAGCCGCTCGCAAGGCGGCGGTGGTGTCGGTTGTAAAGAAGGGATTTCCCGATCCAGCGCCAAAAATGACCACCCGTCCTTTTTCTAAATGACGGATGGCACGACGGCGGATATAGGGTTCCGCGACTTCTTGCATGGCGATTGCTGTTTGGACTCGCGTTTGCACTCCGATTCGCTCCAGACAATCTTGGAGCGTGAGGGCATTCATCACCGTAGCAATCATACCGATATAGTCGGCGGTTGCCCGATCCATCCCAGTTGCTTTTGAGACTTGATCGCCGCGAAAAATATTGCCACCACCTACAACAATAGCGATTTGCAGGCCACTCTCTACGACTTCTGCCACTTCAGCCGCAATTTCTTGAACCGTAATTGGATCGATACCAAAGCCCGAATTACCCATCAGGGCTTCGCCGCTCAGTTTAAGTAAAACCCGCTGGTAAGGTATTCCCATGCAGTCACCATGCAGCTCACTCGCAATTGCCTCCAATTTAAGATAGCAGTAGAGTGGCTGTCTGTCTCTAGTCGGACAACGCTCGATAACCGATGAGTTTGTAAACTAACTTAGCTGCTGTAAATTGGGAGACGACAGCATCCACTACTGGAGCCAATTCCATTACATCACAGCCAACCACCTGGTGAGTTTCAAACACGCCGCGTAAAAATGCAGTTAGCCCATACCAGGTTAAACCTCCCGGCTCCGGGGTGCCGACGCCAGGAATTAATGTCGGGTCAATTCCATCTAGGTCAATGGTAAGGAAGACTTTTGGCGTCGCAATAGAAGCGATCGCCCGTTGCATCCAATCTGGCTGAGTTGCAATTTCCCGTGCTCGAAATACTGTTAGATGTTTCTCCTTGATTAGATTGGCTTCCTCTTGGGATATACTGCGAATCCCAATTTGCACTGTCGGCAAACCCATATCCACAATCCGGCGCATGACACAGGCGTGGTTATGAATTGAGCCTTCGTAAGAGAAGCGCAAATCGCCATGAGCATCAATTTGAATCACGGTAAAGGGTTCGGTCGGTAATTCTTGCCGATATGCCTCCACGACCCCAGTAGTAATACTGTGCTCGCCCCCTAGGGCAATGACAAACTTCCCGTCTTGAATCAGTTGGTAGACAGTTTGTTGGGTGACTTGTAGCATTTCCTCGGCTGAAACAGTGCGACCGAGGCGCGTGTCAGCAATAGGAGAATGAGTATAAATCCCAACCTCCCGACAAGTTTCTTGTTCCAATTCTTCGTCGTAGTATTCCACTTGTTGAGATGCTTCCAACAAAGCATCTGGACCATTTTCACAACCGCGACGATAAGTGGTTGTTGCCTCGTAGGGAACGGGTAATATGACCACGCTCGCGGCATTATAGGTCGCTGCCACCTCAGCTCCAAGAAATGGTATTACGGAAGTAGGAATTTGTGCCACCATGACAAAAAAGTTTAGGCAAGTTAGATCTCTTCACCTGATCCTGACATACTTCCGACTCAGACTGTAGGTGAGGTCAAGGAAGAGGCAGGGGGCAGGGGGCAGGGGGTAGGGGAAGTGTAGGAGAAATAGACTAGGAGTAAGGGAGTTCTGTATCAGGCTGCTTAGAATTTTGAGTTGAATAGTTGTTTGGTCTGCTCACCCAACTTACCCATTTGTTAGACATAGCAGTGAAAATGAGGTTGTAAATATGAAGTCATCTCAAGATCTAAATTAATCACCCTTAGTTCTCTTCTCCCCCCTGCACCTCTGCCCCCTCTCCCCCCTATCCCCAAAGGGGACCCCAAGACCCCCCTGCCTCTTCTGGTCAGGTTTAAATATTTGTGAAGAATTGTCACAATAGAAGCAGTCAGGCATTTACCCTTACTTCTCATGACCCTTTCTGCTTCCACCCCATCAACCACCACGACTCAACGTTCCGCTGGAGCTGCCTCCAGCGGCGCGCCCGTGCCAGCTCAAACATGGATATGGCAAGGTTTCCCTATCTGCTATCAAACTCAGGGGAACGAGGGACCAGCTGTTATCCTCATCCATGGCTTTGGAGCCTCTTTGGCGCATTGGCGTAAGAATATTCCAGCACTGGCGCAAACCTGCCGAGTTTACGCCATCGACCTAATTGGTTTTGGCGGCTCAGCTAAACCCACTGCTGGCTCGTTGAAACCAGGCGAACAGATTGAGTACTCGTTTGAAACCTGGGGACAACAAATTGCAGATTTTTGCCGGGAGGTTGTTGGTGAGCCAGCAATCTTAATTGGCAACTCGATTGGTTGTATTGCCGCAATGCAAGCAGCAGTATTGGCACCAGATATCGCCTTAGGTGTTGCCCTCCTAAACTGCTCCCTACGGCTTTTGCACGACCGTAAACGAGTGACTCTGCCTTGGTATCGCCGCTTTGGAGCGCCACTAGTCCAACGCTTACTATCCATCAAGTGGGTTGGGCGGTTCTTCTTCAATCAACTTGCCAAGCCAAAAACAGTCCGGCAAGTTCTCCTACAAGCATATGCTCATCCTGAAGCGGTAACAGACGAGTTAGTAGACCTGCTGATGGCTCCGGCTCGCGATCCGGGTGCCGTGGGTGTGTTCGTTGCCTTTACTGCTTATTCTCAGGGACCATTACCAGAAGACCTATTAGCAGTCTTACCCTGTTCTGCCATCATGCTGTGGGGCACAGCAGACCCTTGGGAGCCCGTAGCACTAGGTCGAGAGTTAGCCAATTTCCCGCAAGTGCAAAAGTTTATCCCTCTAGAAGGGGTAGGTCATTGTCCACAAGACGAAGCACCAGAGTTAGTTAACCCAATTTTGCAGGATTGGATCTGCCAAAGCTTCCCTCAAGGCTGAGTCTGCTCAACGGCATTGACAGCTTTTTGTCTAGTCAGCCAATCTTGACCTAGCCGAATTGTCACATCAGTGTAAAGAATACCTGTACTTTCGACGCGCACTTCTCCTAGTCCTAAGATCTGGCGAACTGTTGCGGCACTGTTGGCATCCCCTTGTTGGGCAATGATGTGAGTCACACTTAGAGGCTGATGCCAGGGTTTAGCAAGCTGGATGCGACTGTATCCAGCTGCTTCAAGGCTACGCACCAGGGCTCGAACGGCAGTGGGATGACCAGTGCTGTCTTGAATGGCTATATTCACAGAGGCAGGGTCCATAGCCTGTGGAAGAGGATTCTGTGAGGTGACATCGAAGTGCTGCACCATAAGGGAGTCGATACCTTTTTGGTCAGGAATCCAGTAGCTGGTGTTGAACTCCTTAGGCTCGCTAAACCGACCTTTCTCTAACAACATCTCTGTGTTCGAGCGACCTGTTTGAGCTGCAAAACTTAAAACAGAAACCATTTCCTCAATTGTTAAGTTGGTGTCAATGTAGTCATGGACAACAGAGAAAATTTGTGGGAATTGAGCGATGATGGCAGGAGTTAGGAATTTTTCCATCAAAGCCCGCATCATCAGTTGCTGTCGCTGAATCCGACCAATATCTCCTAAAGCGTCGTAACGGAAACGCAACAGTTGCAGCGCTTGATCGCCACTTAGATGCTGCTGACCTGCTTTCAAATTAATGTAGAGGTGCTGAGTATCGTCTTTATACTTCATATCCTTGGGGACATAGAAGTCGATGCCGCCCAAAGCGTCAACCAGTTTAGCAAAGCCAAGAACGTTAATTCGGACATAGCGATCGATCTGCACTCCATCCAAGAGGCTACTAACCGTCTTAGCACTCAGTGCTACCCCACCAATTTCATTCGCCGCATTAATTTTTTGCGCCCCATGCCCTTCAATCGCCACGCGAGTATCTCTGGGGATGGAAAGTACAACCATTTTGCCAGTCTGTGGGTCAAAGCGCGTCAGGAGCATGGTGTCTGAGAGCCCATCAAACGAGTTTACCTGCGGCGAGTAACTCAGGCTGGTAGTTCCAGGAGGAGGATTCTTAACGTCTTCTGGCAGCACACTCATTGCCAAGACTAAGATATTGACGGGACGAGTCAATTGTGAAAATTGCAGCCCTGTACCAGAGATGCGATCACCATTGAACGTAGATGCCTCTTTTTGGCTCAATGGTGATCGCATTAGGGGCTGACTGGCAAAAGAAACGGCTAAGAGCGCCCCTGCTGTTGCCGATAAAAACGCCACACTAACCATGCCAAGTCCCAACCAGAGTCTACGTCCAGATTTAACTGAAGAGGACTTCTTCAAAGACTGGGACGCTCGTGAAGCTTGAGAGGGTTGATCTGAAATTTTTTGAACTGGCACTGACTTCCTCACACTTGTTGACTAAACTGATAAAGAGACAGCCATTAGAAGCAAGCCTGCAACTTTTGGTTCGAGCGCCTCTTATAGCGATCACCAGAAATTTTCTGGCACTGACTTCTTCCATTGACTGTGTCAAATTCAGCAAAAGCTTTCTGTAGTGTGCCAGCATCATACCGAGTTTGACTAGCCAGTGCGTAATCTATGACAAGGTTGCCACCTCTATCTTTTGATGATGCGCCATCTAAGATAAGTATTTGCCCAGAACGCGCTCAGGAAAATGGCTAAACCCTGGTAGGCGAGGAGACTGCCTAGAATAGAGGCGAACCATTAACCAGAGACTGACTATAAAGTAACCAGAGGTTAGCAAGGTATTCAATAGTAGGAGGCGTAGGGTCAAAAACTCAGATATTTCTCCAGCGGTCCCTAACAAAAGATAGCCCAGCAGCCAACTACCTGCCAAGGTTACAGACAAGCGACTGACAGTAAGTTGTTCCCGACTGCCTCGGCGGCGGTAAAGAGTCCAAAGTGCTGGGAAGCAGCCGAAAATGGGAATTAAGTAAAGAAACAGGTATAAGCGCTTAAAGACAGGGTTATCGGCTGGTTCAAGATCTTTCATAGATGTTGTTGGGAATCCTGAAGTAGAGGGATGAGTTAAAGCAAAAGAGTTAGAGATAATAAGCAGCAAGTAGAAATTCGAGATGTACTATACCGCAGTTAGCACATGCAGAAACGCAAAATTCTTGACTGGTGGCAGGCACTGACGCCTCCGACGCGCTTTTTAGCGCTGGCACTGTTAGCTCCCCTGCTAGTACTTAATGCCTGGGCAGTTTCATCAATTTTTGCCTATTTTCACTCACTCATTGGCATTTTGGTGGGAGCATCTCTGCTAGCGTTTCTGCTGAACTACCCGGTGAGTTGGATGGTGCGCCAGGGTGCTAAGCGAGAACAAGTCGCTATTCTCGTCTTTTTACTGGCATTATCGGTTTTTTTAGCCTTGGGTGTGACGCTTGTCCCCGTTGTTCTAACTCAAGCGCAGCAGCTAGTCATCCGCTTGCCAGAGTTGATTGACTCAGGGCGGTATCAGCTGATGGTACTGAACGAATGGGCTGAGAATCAGGGCTTACCGATTAGCCTAGATGCTCTAGCTGTACAAATCAACGATCGACTTAAGGGAGAGTTGCAGGCAATTGCTGGACAAGTCTTAAATCAGGCAGTGGTAACAGTCACAAGCTTGCTAGACTTTGTCTTAACGATGGTTTTGGCGTTCTATCTCTTGCAGCACGGGGATGAACTCTGGCTGAGTTTAGTGCAATGGCTGCCTGTCCAAATTCGACAGCCTTTTTCTCAAACCCTGCGTTTAGGCTTCCAAAATTACTTCATTGGACAGCTAATTTACGCAACCTGCATGGGCTCTGCCCTAATTCCCACTTTTTTGTGGCTAAAAGTGCCCTTTGGTTGGCTATTTGGTTTAACCATCGGTATTATGGCTCTGGTTCCCTTTGGTGGCACTGTCGGTATCATATTAACGACACTGTTAGTGGCACTACAAGATGTCTGGTTAGGATTGCGGGTATTGATTGCTGCTGAAATTGTGCAGCAAGTTTTCGAGAATTTAGTTGCTCCCCGGATTCTGGGCAGCTTCACTGGTTTGAATCCGGTTTGGGTACTAATTTCAGTGTTAGCGGGGGCTCAGGTTGGCGGACTTTTGGGTGTAATTGTAGCTGTGCCGATTGCGGTTGTGATTAAGGAGGCTCTAGAGGCTGTGCGTTCGCGTAGTATCTCCACAACTGGAGAGTCGCAGCATGGCTCCATAGGTGAAGCTTCAACTACTGTAGATGAATCTCCCGCAGCTACCGGACAGAGTTCAAATAGAGGGCGTCTCTTAACTGGAGAATCACCTGTAACAGAGGTTAGCCCAACATCAAGTCGGGGCACATAAGGTTTAGCTCCTGCGTCGCTTACAGATCTACACCGCCTGTCACGAGGTTGGCTTCATGTACCTGCGCAATCACGGCATCCCGTAGAAATTGCTTGCTTGGAAAGTTGCCATACACCGACTTACCCTCCCCTCTACCCACCGATCTTGGCAGGAGCTTACCTAGCAAGTCGATTAGCCGCAACCTACTAAGAGTCTGTAGGCGGTAGAGTTTTCTCGGCGAAATAAATAAAAATTTTGGTAACATGAACAAGAGACAGACTGGGGAGATGATTCCCATATTTGTTGGATAGCGGAGTGGTCCTCCTGTCGCTCAACCGTTAGTCTCCTGCCGTGGCCGAGTGGATTAGGCAACAACCTTCTAAGTTGTATAACGGGGGTTCGAATCCCTCCGGCAGGGTTAGCTCTAGACTCGCCTTTAAAGCGTGTTCTTTAATGAAGATTGACCTGGATGAGTTGCAAAAGGCTCATGTACCCATATACAAAATCAAAATGATGTGCTATGGTTCTCAGGTTGCTCAAACTGCTGCTGATATTTTCCATTTGAACAGTTGTGTAACTGATCAAATTCAAGCATTATCTTCCCAACAATTTCTATAACCTCCGTTGCTCTGCAGACTATACTTTTAAAGGTTGAAAAAGCATTTCAACTGCTACAAACTTTAGCATGATATCGTTATCTATGAGCGGATGAGATCTTGCTAAATTGCTAAGAGTATCTCTTGCTCTCTGCTCCAAACTCTCCTAAAGACAGAGGCTATCAAATAGATAGGGAGCGCTAATAGAAGTACTGGGTACAAAAGGTACATTACCTCCTATGTTTCCCAGTCAGCTAGGTAGATAATGAAGAAAGCTACCAGCACTATAAACCGAAGGAAGATGGATTTAGTACTTAAATACCACCTTCTATAGTTCAGCTCATCCTAGCTGCTGAGCAGGGCTATAAACAGAAAGAAAAAGTTATCCTAGTGAGGAGAATCAGCTAATGATTAAACGCAAAGTTCTCACCGCCGCGCTTGTAGCAATCGGAGTATTTGTCCCTCTGGAGTTCAGAGCCGTAGCTCAGACAACCTTACCCACAACTCCACAAGATCAGCCATCAACGCTGCCAAACTCAACCACAGCCCCAGGTCAGTCATCGACTCAATCTAATCTTAGTAAGGCAGATCAACAGTTCATGACTAAAGCAGCCCAAGGGGGAATGGCAGAAGTCCAACTGGGGCAACTGGCGACGCAAAATGGCTCTAGCGATGCAGTTAAGGATTACGCGCAGCGGATGATCAACGATCATACGCAGGTCAATAACCAGCTGACGGCATTGGCTTCCCAGAAAGGCTTCACTTTACCAACAAGCATTGATTCTAAGGATCAAGCGACTTATGACAAGCTCTCGAAGCTAACCGGGACGAATTTCGATAAGGCATATATCAAAGCAGCAGGTGTGCAGGCTCATAGCCAGCAAGTATCACTGTTTCAACATGAAGCTAAGAAGGGTCAAGATGCAGATGTAAAAGCTTTTGCTGCACAGAATCTGCCAACGGTTCAGGGTCACTTGCAAATGGCAAAATCAATCGAATCTGGTAATACAACAGGTTCAAGCATGACCCAGCCTAGTTCGAATACGAATATGACTCAGCCAACTCAACCCTTACCTGGAGCTACCTCTAGTCCGTCTGTTCCACCTAGTGGTAGTCAATAGACCTCTTGCAAAAGGCACTTTAAAGGTTAAAGGAAAATTCCATCCCTTTCCCCTTTTCCCGGATTTGGCCAGAAGTCTGCTGGCACAGGAGTAAGTTTTCCTTACTCCTTTTTTATTCGCTAGTTGCTACTGAATATCTAGTAGTTGTAGGGATTTTTAGGTTCTGGAATTGGCTTGATAGAACTTGCCTGAATCGTCAGTTGACGTTTTCCTGCTAGATTTTCAGTAATCATCTGTCCTTGAACTTCTAGCCAAGAATCAGAGGGATAGGCTTTGCTGCTTTGATTAAGTTTGACTGGTAAACCTACAGGATAAGCGTCTGCGGCGCAACAGGTGATCACGAATCGGGATAGCATCAAGTACGCTTGTGGAAGTTCAGGCGGGTGAATCACGAATCCCTGCACATTGACTTTTTGCCCAGTGTATTCGTCTGGTTCGGGATAAACATTGAGCATCCGTACCCAATCTATTAGTGTTCGCTCCTCTGGTGGTCTAGAACTGCGAAACGCTTGTGGCTCTGACCGCGTCATGGCTACAGCGTCCGTGACACCCCGTTGCAGTGCGGTTTGACTGGTAAAGATGTGAGGTGTAAATACTAAACCCAGGAGCGCGGTCAAGAGTAGTAATGTACTACTTAAACCAGGGGGAAACAGGGTAAGATGCGAGACGCGACTAGCAGTGGCACGACGACGCCGCAGTTCTTTGATCTGTAAACCACTGATAGTTAGCATGACCAAGGCAGTAACAGTAACTAACCAAAAGTAATCTGGGTGGATGAGCAAGCCCAATTTGCCATTCAGCCAATATTTCAACAGCAAGATGCCCCAACTAGCAATTGCTAGCACATCTAACCAAGGTAATAGAGAAGTTGGATTTCTTAGCTTCACAAGAGAAATCGTCAATTAGTTTATGTGCAAATTAATAAACAGAGTTAATAGAAATGTCAATTGCGCTGCGACGACAAATAAGTAAATTACAGCCCTGGGCTTGAAGATTGATAACAATAGACCAACACCTTTCAGGTCAATCATGGGACCAAAGACGAGAAAAGCTAGCAAGGAGCCACTGGTGAACATTGAGGCAAAAGACAAGGCGAAGAATGAGTCCACAGTTGAACAAATCGACACAAGTCCTGACAATAGCATCATGGCAGCGACAGAGCTTACAGGTCCAGCGCCCAAGTTAAGGATGACATCACGAGGCACTAGCACCTGGATAGCCGCAGCGATCGCACTGCCCAGAACGAGTACAGCCCCCAACTCTCGCAGTTCCTGTACCGTATTCTCTAGCAATAAATTCAAGCGGTTGAGCTGCGGTTGAACGGGAGGAGTTGCCACTAAAGTTGCCTGGAGGACACTAGCATCCAATCGCTTCATTTGACCAGGTTGACTCCCTAGCAAAAATGTCCCCGAACGTAACAGTTCCGAGCCTTCAGATTTCCGTCGAGCCAGAACTTGTTCAGGTTCTGGCAGCGGTTTCATCGCCAGAGCGACCGCTGGTTGGAGCAAAGGTCGCAAGTTGGTCTGAACACTAAACATGCAGCCAACAATAGTAGCAATAACCAAAGAAAATACGACCCGTAGCACCACAATCTCTGGCTGATCGCGAAATGCTGTCCAGGTTGCCCAAATCACAATGGGGTTAATTGTTGGTGCTGCAAGTAAAAACCCAATCGCCACAGGTGCCGGTACCCCCTGCATCAGTAATCGCCGCGCTACAGGCACGTTGCCACACTCACACACCGGAAACAAGAAGCCAATAAAACTGCCGACTAAAGCCCCCAACATTGGGTTTTTAGGCAACCTGGCAATTAGCTTCCGCTCATCAATGAATAGTAGCAGCACGCCAGAGAACAAAACCCCCAATAGTAGGAAAGGCATTGCCTCGACTAGCAGACTCAAAAAGAGGGTGAAAGCATTGTTCAGCTTTTGATCCATGCGCGTTTCGCAGTGTGGGAGTGTGACTGACGAAGTCGTCGCAGCTCCTTCTGGTTTCTAGAAGGAGAACGATGACCGTTAAAGGTCTATGGTGCTGTTCTTTGGAGAATGGTTACGAACACTGTTGATGAATACTATCAGCAAATTGTTCCATTGATTGATTTAATGCCAATTTTCCGACTGAGCGGACAGCAACTACTTGGTAGATGAGTCCTCGTTAATCTCTAATAGCCCTGGAGGCGGTGTAATCTCAATTCGACCAGATTGTAGATCGACTACTGGCACGATCGCTTTCACAAACGGAATCAAAATCGTCGTTGGTGTCTTGGGTAGTTTTAGTTTGGGTTTACGTTTTTTCCTTTGACCAGCAACTGCCTGAGTACTGGTGTTATCTGCCTCAGATGCTAGAGTCATCTTCGGTAGTGGGTAAGGTTGAACTTCCAGTAAATCATTGCCAGCAGGAATGACGTTAACTACTGTGCCAACAGTTCCACCAGTTAGCTGGTTAAATACTTCCAAGCCAATTAAATCCAAGACATGATATTCGTCTTCTCCCAAAGCTGGGCGATCGCTTGCTGGTACCAGCAACTGGCAACTACGCAATGCCTCTGCTTGGTTCCTGTCTTGCACGCCCTCAAGCTCTACAATGTACAAACCTTTGTCAGGGACATACCTACCTCCTAGCAATGTAATTGATTGCGGCTCCCTCGTACCAGGGTGTAATAACCACCGCTGTCCTGGCGTCTCAAACCGTTCGGGAAAGTCAGAATTTGGATAAACCCGCACCTCCCCTTTTAACCCTTGAGCTGCAACAATCGTACCAATTTCTAGCCAGTCAGACTCTTCTGACTTTCTGTCGTTGCGGTTCATGCCAGCTAAGCGCTAACAGCAGAGTGTTGATAAACCTGCGCTGCTACCTTGGCAAGACGCTGCATCCCAATCTCAATCTCCTGATCACTAGCAGTGAGACTAATGCGGAGGCATTGGTGCTTGTGCGGCCATTCTTCCCGTAAACCTGGGAAGAAGGGACTACCAGGCACAACGACGACACCAACTTGCTTGAGTTGCTGGTAAAACTCCCAATCGGTGATTGGTAGATCCTGGAGCCACAGCCAGGCAAAGATTGCGCCCTCACCTCTGTGGAGGAACCAAGGCAAATCCATAGGCATCGCTTGAGCCATGGTAGCTTCGAGCAGTGCAAACTTCTTCTGGTAAAAGGGTCGAATCACTCGCGGTGAGATTTCAGCAAGCTTACCAGAGTTGATAGCACGGGCGGCGATCGCTTGCCCATAGCGAGATGAATGCAAACACATGTTTGCTTGGAACGCTTCTAGCGCTCCAATTAGCCGGATATCTCCAATGGCAATTCCAATCCGCTCTCCCGCTAATCCCGCTTTAGATAAAGTCAGACAGTGGAGAATGTTGTCCCCAAATACTGGTGTCATTTCTGTAAAATTCAGGGCAGGGAAGGGAGGAGCGTAGGCAGAATCAATTAGCACTGGCACATCATAAGGTGCAGCCAAGGCAGCAATTTTTCTCACCTCGTCATCTGTCAAAACATTGCCAGTGGGGTTACAGGGGCGCGAAAAGAGGACACAGCCCGTATCTTCTGTTATCCTCAACTGACTGAAGTCAGGTCGATACTTAAATTGATGTGTAGTTGAGTTAATGTCTAAAGTGGGTCTATAAGCAGTCAACGCCTCTGGCACTAGGCTCACGCCACCATAGCCAGTGTAGTCAGGAGCGAGCGGTAGAAGAATTTGCTTCAACTTGCCGCTGGTGCTGTAGCCACCTAGAGCATTGGCAGCGTAAAAGTAGAGACTTTGACTACCGGGAGTGATCAGGATATTGCGCTCGTGCAGATTGAGTCCGTAACGGTGATTAAAATCTTTAACAACAGCCGCGATCAGTGGTCCATAGCCCTGACTCGACCCGTAGCGACAAACGACCTCACCGTACTCAGAACTTGCCATCAGCTCTGCCGTACAATCCCGCCATAGCTGTTCAACCTCTGGCAAAATTACAGGGTTGCCAGCACTCAAATTAATAAATTCTTGCCCCGCACCTGCTTCCAGCGTTTCAATAATGTCCTTCATGATCGCCCTGACACCAGTCAGGCTAGACATTTGAGCGCCAATTTGAGATAGGGCAGGGTTCATAAGCAATGTAACAACAATGGGACAAAGTAATATCGTAATCCCTAAGAGGGATTAAAACATCATCCCTTTATTCTAGGCGATCTGCTGTATGCTTTCTTCTCTCCCCCTGCCCCCTGCTCCCTCGCCCCCCTGCCTCTTCTGTCACCCACTCCCTTCAATGATGCCGCCACCAAGTAGCCTATCACCGTCATACCAAACAGCGGCTTGACCAGCTGTGATGCTGAACTGTGGTTCATCAAACACCAACTTGACGTAGTCAACGCAGCTCCCGGAGGCTTCCTCCGGGAGAACGTTGACGCGGGCTGCTGCTAGGGGAATGACTGTGACTGGTACAGCGCTTGCTCGATAGCGGACTTGGACTTCTGCTCGGATGGGGGCAGTTGGTTCTGAAATTGAAACCCAGTTGACCCGCCCAATCGTACAATCTGACTGACTGGCACTGTGGCGATCGCCTACAACTACCTGGTTACGCACTGCATCTAGTCCTATCACGTACAGTGGTTCTGGTGCTGCAATGCCTAGTCCCTTGCGCTGACCAATTGTGTAGTGGTGAATACCATCGTGCTGCCCTAGCACTTTGCCTTCCTGGTTAACAATATCGCCCTTTTGTGGTGTGATGTATTTATCCAAAAACGCTCGCATCGAGCCATGGCTCTCAATTAAGCATAAATCTTGACTTTCTGGCTTATCAGCTGTTTTCAGTCCAAGCTTTGCGGCAATCTGCCGGGTTTCTGATTTGCTATATTCGCCCAGGGGAAACATGGACGCCGCTAGCAAATCCTGAGTCAGATCGTACAAGAAGTAGGATTGGTCTTTGTTGCTGTCTACTGCTCT
>JAFAVL010000432.1 GCA_019242465.1 Chroococcidiopsidaceae cyanobacterium CP_BM_RX_35
CAGCTAGGGACCGAGTGGGTGAATTTTTTGCTAATTCGATTTATGCCGTTGGCATCATTACTATAGCTTATGCTTTGTTGATGCTCTTACGACCAGTGTTGCTCCGTTACACAGCCGATCCAGGGGAGCGGCAGCGGGCTAAAGAAATTGTGGAAAAGTATGGACAATCTGCTTTGGCAGCATTTGCCCTGTTGGAGGATAAGTCTTACTACTTTAGCCCATCAGGTCGGAGTGTGATTGCTTACGTACCGAAGGGTCGAGGCGCGATCGCCCTAGGTGACCCGATTGGACCACCTGAAGATCGGCGCGAGGCAGTTGTAGGATTCCAATACTTCTGTGAGCGCAATGACTGGTATCCAGCTTTTTACCAAACACTGCCAGATCACTTAGCGCTCTACCGTTCTTTGGGCTTTAACTCAGTGCAAATTGGAGTGGAAGCGATTGTCGATCTACATAACTTTACGCTTAAAGGGAAGGCCAACCAGAACTTAAGAACAGCTATCAATCGCCTCACCAAGGCAGGGTACAAAATCAATTTTTACGATCCGCCGCTGCCAGATAATTTAGTCAGGCAACTGAAGGCGGTGAGTGATGAATGGCTGAAGCAAATGAGCGGAGCGGAAAAATGCTTCTCTGTAGGCTGGTTTTATGATGACTATGTACGTGAAACTCGGGTAGCAGCTGTTCAAACCGCAGAAGGACAAATTAGTGCTTTTGCCAATTTGGTACCAGGCTATCAGGCAAATAGAGTTGCGGTCGATCTGATGCGGCGACGCACTGAGGTAGAAAATGGCACAATTGAATTCTTGTTTGCCTCAATGTTGCAGCACTTCCAAGAGCTGGGGTACGACGGCTTTAATCTTGGTCTATCAGCGCTCTCTGGTGTGGGTGAAACGCAGAAATCTCCCCGTTTAGAGCGAGTGTTGCACTATCTCTATCAACACTTAAATCAGTTTTACAACTTCAAAGGGCTACACAGCTTTAAAGAAAAGTTTAATCCTCAATGGGAGCCTCGCTATTTGGTGTATCCAGGTTTAGCAAAACTACCAGACGTGGTGGTGGGATTGGTGCGGGCTGATTCAGGCGATCGCTTATGGGATTATTTCAAGCCAGAGTCTTAGCTTCAACCGCGAGAAGCCCTGCATCAACTTGTGTTGGTGTCAGTAGGAGCCGTTCCAGAGTTAACCGTATTTACCCTCGTCGTGGCTGTAACCAGTCAAAAATTTGTTTTGCGCTCATCTGGAGGTTTATTCCTGGAAGGACGGGTACAATCGTCTCTCCAGAGATGATGGCGAGAGGGCGATCACTTCAGAACACCATTATCACCCCTTCTGTAGAATCGAGCAGCCAGCCCAGTTGCGCGCCTTCCGTCAGACAAACTTGAATCTTCGTATGGCACTTCGTCGTACTCTGCTCAGGCGACAGAATCTCGATAATCCAATCAGGCGCACCTTGCACTGGACTATTTTCAGAAGGCACACGCTGGTTTAGAATCACAGCCACATCGGACACTACCGACTGTTGACTCAGTACACAACGCAACTCAGGAAAAGCTTCATGTTGGCTCTCTGCTTGGTCAACGAACTCGAACCGCCGTCGCACGGCAGGAGCTGCGTTGACTTCGTCAATTGCAGCAACCAATCGCTTTTGCAAGATGCTGTGATGAGTTGTGGGCATCGGTTTTTGTAACATCTCTCCATCAATGAATTCCCAAGCAGGAGATTCCTCAATGTTTGGAGATGCACAGAAGGCTTCTAGCGTGAGTGTTTGAATCGCTGAAGTCATAGACTTATACTCAACAGATGGCTGACTTTAATTTAGCCTGAATTTAAGCAGGGTTGGGCGTTGCTGATTTTGCAGTTGGTTTAGCACAAAAATCGCGACCAATAAAGTGATAAATGAGGGCTAATTCAATGCTGCAGACTTTATTGCCACTTCTACTAAATCGTCAATCTTTTTAAGATTGGGATCGCCTGCTAGATAACCAATGCCGCGGTGCAGGTGAAGGCGGAATTGATTAGCAAGGGTTTCTTGGTCAGTGCCCAAGCCATCATTATGGCAGCGTTGTTTGAGAGCAATGATCAGCAGGTCGGCGATCGCTCCACCAAACACTTGCCAAGTCATTTCCAGGTTACTGTCAGCAGAAATTGGCACGGGTGAGGGTATGGTTGGTTCTGCAAAGGAACGACAAAGGGCCCAGCGACAAAGGATATTCCACTGGTCGATCTTAGTGACCCGCTTAAGCTTAATCAGTTGCTCTTTGGCAGCTTGAGAGACGCGGACTCGGTCTGTGGGTGGTTCCATAATTTCTACCAAAAATAGCCAGGTTTCACCTTTGTTTGATGATTCGTAGAGTCATGTACGAGCAAGTACTCATGAGCAATCGCCTCTTTAGCCCTCAGTCGCTCTACTTCAGCTTTGCAGATTTCGGTATCGGTAGACAGCAGCAACACCTGATGGCTGGCTTGAGGAAAGTAACGCTCAACCAAGTTGTGACGATGGGAAGAGTCTAGGCGACCCAGGGGGGTATCAATGGCAATAGGGAGTTGTCGTCTAGAGGCGCGGGCTAAACCCCAGAGCAAGGCGATCGCCAAAAGCTGCTTTTCTCCTGCCGA
>JAFAVL010000465.1 GCA_019242465.1 Chroococcidiopsidaceae cyanobacterium CP_BM_RX_35
AACTCCCTCATTTGTTTGGATAAAATCTATCTTTCCTGATAATAGTTCAGCTTACCAAGTAGTCACGATATTTGGAGTCGATCATCCTGAACGACTAGCCTTCGCTCAAGCTCTCCAGTGTTCTGATGGAATTCTCGTCTTCGGGCAAATGCCATCTAGCAATCGCCCAGTTATTCCACAGCGTCCGGTACACAAATAGATGTGAAGTATACCTCCTGCCAAAACTACTCTGAAATCTTTCCTTTAGCTTGAGTAAGCCATGAAAACAGTTTTAGTCGCCACGATTGGCACACGGGATTTAATGCTCCAAATCTCTTCTGGTCTCTGGTATAACATCGGAGATGACCGGATGAGAGATGGAGACATTATCGGCGAACAGGCTGAGGTGCTCTCCGATTTGGGCTTGAGTACTACCACTTATCGAGACTTGACTCAGTACTTACTGGAGCAAATTGAGCAATATCGCGATCACCTCAAGCCTATTATTCTTGGCAAATTGCTGGATGAAAAGGCAACAGACATTGAGAAGATTTACCTAATCGGTACTAACCAAAACTCAGAAGTGTCAGAACGAGAAAAAGATACCCTGTATACCTGCAAGTTAATTGGAGCCTGGCTAGAGTACAATCACCAAATTTCAGTTGAAATTATCTACATAGGAACTGAAGGCACCAATCCCTCAAATTTCGAGCAAATGTTTCGTTGGTGGCAGCAGACTTGGCGGAAAACTATTTTAGTGAAGCCAGAGCGGCCTATTTGGATATGTCTTAAGGGTGGGGTAGGACAAGCTTCGGAAGCACTACGCATTTCTGGGTTGAGTCTTTATGGCGAGCGAGTCCAGTTTTTTGAATTCAAGCAGAATACTAAAGCAAATCGTAGAGGTATTCCCTCAGACTACAGCGGTCCCTTTCCAGGAACTAACTATCTTTGGGACAGAACCCAGCAGCAGGCATTGCGGTTGCTAGACAGATATGATTATGCAGGGGCTTATGACTTGCTCAAGCCTTATTTTCAGCAAGATCCTGCTGGCTTCAGTGCTGTACCCATATTAGTCAAAGCTGGAACGGCTTGGAACCAGGGAGAGTTTGAAACCTTCTTCAAACTTGCCAAAAATTCATTAAACACTTCAGAGCAAAAGCGAGATAATACCTGGTGGTGGATGGCTTACGAACAGGCTCAATTGGGTGTCATTCGCTTGCAGCAAAAAAATACCGTAGAGGCAATGCTGCACAGCTTCCGAGCAGTAGAGGGGCTTTTGTGGGAGTGGGCAATCGAAACATTTCCAAATGATGTTAAAGCCCAATCCGATCAATATCCATTGCTTTTGCCATCAATTCTACAAAAATATCCATCTTTAAGGGATAGCTATAACCACCAGAAATTACAGCAAACCTCTAAAGTGTACTTGAGAGGTCGGCTACTGCAAGAACTGCTAGAAGCTGCCATTCCCGGAATAGTAAACGGTAACGACTTTAGGGTGTTTTGGAAAGCGGCGCGCGATAAACGCAATGAGCTATCTCATCGATTAGGAGGACTGTCGGAGGAAAAAGTTTTCAAAGCCTGGGGTCAAGACATTCATAACTCGAACCAATGGGAAACCCGAATCTTCAAATGCCTCAATTTAGTTACGGAGCAAAACTTCAAATCTCTGTCGCAAGCCAGTTTATTCAAAAAGATTCACTTCATGGTGGTTAAAGTAATTGCCTCCTATCAACCCTGACTGCTTACCTCATACCTTTACCCCCTTACCTCCTATGTACCTCTCTCCCCGTGCCGCTCAAGTCCGTAATATCGCTGTTGCTGCTGTTAACGGTGCCATCACCCTAATTATCCTGCTCATTGCTCCATTGGGGCTGGCTGCCGTTATCTTTAATACCCTGCTAGTCACCGTAGCTTCCTACGCCACTGCCATTGCTGCCGATCGCGTGGTGCAGTTTTTACAAGGTGAACAACGAGCAGAACTCCTTCCCAAATCAAGACGTTCCTCATCGCTGCGGCGAATCGATTCTGAAAACCTCGATCGCTTCTAAAACCTCCTCATCTCCCAAGCAATGCGATCACTCTACATCTCACAACAGGGCTGCTACGTCTCGTTGCATCAGGAATCGGTAATTATCAAACAGGGAAAAACTATACTGAATGAGGTTCAGCTCCCCCTGCTCGAGCAAATCCTCATTTTTGGCAAATCTCAAATTACCACTCAGGCGATCCGTGCCTGTCTGCAACGAGACATTCCAATTGCTTATCTCTCACGCATGGGCTATTGCTACGGCAGAATCATTCCCATCGAGCGGGGTTATCGTCAGCTCTCACGCTACCAACAGCAGATGCTAGCAGCAGAGCGGCTAGTGGTAGCAAGGCAAATAGTTTGGGCAAAGTTGAAGAATAGCCGAGTGCTCTTGCTGCGGCAACAAAGGCGTCGAGCAACCGAAACAATTACGACAGCGATTCAAAACCTAGATTTTTTGGCAGGGCAGGCAACGGAGGCGCTGTCAGTTGAGCGGCTGATGGGTTTGGAGGGAGCAGGGGCAGCTACTTATTTCTCTGCCTTTGCCGATTGCCTAAACAATCCTGAGTTTTTCTTTACAGGGCGATCTCGTCGTCCGCCGGGAAATCCTGTCAATGCCATGCTAAGTTTTGGCTATCAAGTTCTTTGGAATCATTTGTTGGTACTGATTGAGCTTCAGGGACTCGATCCCTACCATGCTTGTCTGCATCAAGGTAGCGAACGCCACGCAGCTCTAGCTTCTGATTTGACTGAGGAGTTTCGGGCTCCAATTATTGATTCGTTAGTTACTTATTTGGTCAACAAAGGAATAATGAGTGGGACAGAGGATTTTGAGTTTTGGGATGGTGGTTGTTATCTGAACGATGCAGGGCGCAAAAAATTTCTGCAAGCGTTTGTGCAGCGAATGGAAGAGGAGTTGCAAGCAGCAGAGGGCGAGCGTCAACCCCGATGGGATACACTGACGCAACAGGTGAAGGCTTATAAGCGCTGCGTTTACGCTCCCAGTATGGCTTATCAACCCTATCTGATCCGCTAAAGCTCATGTTGTTCTATGTAGTCGCCTACGATATTCCCTCTGATAAGCGCCGCAAAAAGGTAGCAGACTTGCTAGAGGGCTATGGGCGACGAGTACAGTACAGCGTATTTGAGTGTGTGCTGACAGCTAGCCAGTACAAGGAAATGCAGAAACGACTGAAGGTACAAGTAAAAATTGGGGAGGACAGTGTGCGGTTTTATCCATTGTCTCGACATACCCTATTACAGGTTGAGGTATGGGGAGAACCTCCGATAACGTCAGCACCGAGTTCGATTATCGTATGATTCGCGAGGGATTTGCAAAATGGCTGAAACCCTGATGTTCTTGTTGCAAGCCTCGATACCTGACGCAGCAAAGATTCTAGCGATTTCTCTAGCTGTTATTACAGCAGTTCAGCTGCTTGACAGGATATGTCAAATAGATTGTGTCAAGGGTAAAAGTTAGAAAGGAAAGCGATCGCCAAACACGATGGCAAATCGATTTAAAGCTGGCTTCCAATCCCGAACTGGCATTGTCCATTTCTTAGCGATATTCTGAATCGCC
>JAFAVL010000579.1 GCA_019242465.1 Chroococcidiopsidaceae cyanobacterium CP_BM_RX_35
ACGATCGCCTACTTCTATAGCTAAAATGCCAGGAGCAGGGTGATTGATGGCTGTCCAAAGCCAGACCTTAGCGATTTTCCGACCAATATAGGTTTGAAGTTCATCCAACTCGGCTACAGTCAGATGGTCTTCTTCATCTTCTGGCAACTCTTGAGCTGACTCTTTGACTCAGTTCATGATCGTCGTGTGATGAATTCCTGTAATTCTTTCAATAGCGCGGAACCCCATGCCATTTAAGTACATCTCCAAACAAATCTTTTTGACTTGAGAGTGATAACCTCTAGCTTCGTAAGATTCTCGGAAAAGGCGACCGCAATTCTTACATTCAAACCTTTGCTTACCATTCTGACGACCATCTTTGCGAAGATTAGAGGATTGACACTGCGGACATTTCATGTAGTTTAACTGGATTTCGCTAACTCTCTTTTTCTAGCAAATCCACTGTTTATTCAGCAACGCCGATTGGAGCAGCTAGTGGTGGCCTGATCTTTTCCGCTTCAGCTATTTTAGAGTCTTCTGACCAAGCCGAAGTTATTGGTCATGGCTGTGAGCAAGAAGAGTTTTTGGTGATAATAGATGGTACTGATGAGAAGGTATGTCAGGCTGAGTCTATCTTGAGTAGATATGGCTCTAAACAAGTATGGATTTGCTGAGTCGATGCAATAATGAAGCTAAAACGTATGTTATGGATAGCAATCTGCCTGATTGCCCTTCTAGTAAGTGTGTTACCTGCATATTCTCAACAATTTCTCCAGTCTCATACAGGACTTCAGGTTTCTACCTTGGGAGCTTTAAACGTTGGGGTGTTTCAGGGAGCCACAACAATAGCTGAGCTTAAACCTCATGGAGACTTTGGGTTGGGAACTCTTGAGAAATTAGATGGAGAGATGGTGATTCTTGATGGCAAGTTTTATCAAGTAAAAACAGATGGTGTTGCCTATCCCGTCAAAGATAATTCTAAAACGCCATTTTCTGCTGTCACATTTTTTCGGAAAGAGCGATCACTGCGTTTGACTGGAAAAATGACTTATCAGGAATTGCAACAGCAGATTGACAAACAGTTGCCAACAACAAACTTGCCCTATGCAATTCGCTTACGAGGAACTTTTCCCTCCTTGAAAGTGAGGAGTGTTCCCAAACAAACACCACCTTATCGTCCGTTAAACGATGTAGTTAGTCAGCAGCAGATTGTTTTTGACTTGCAAAATGTGCAAGGGACATTAGTGGGATTTCGAATGCCGCAATACCTCAAAGAGGTGAACGTAGCAGGCTATCACCTTCATTTCCTGACAAGCGATCGCCAAGCAGGAGGGCACCTGCTGAATGGAACATTTCTTAATCCTGTAGTTGATGTAGAAACCTTGCGAGACTGGCAGGTCATGTTGCCCAACAATACTGCTTTTGAGCAAGCAGTGCTGGAATGATTGCATAAATTGGCTCTATCGTTTTCTGCATGCAAGTGTTCGCAATGATTGCAATACGTCTCGCTTAAGCCCATTTTCTACCGGAACTGGAGAGAGTGACAGAGCTAAAACCCTCGAAACTTCATAAATAAAAACCCTTTGGATTTCTTAACCGAGAGGTATTGGGTAGTGTTAAGGTTGCTGTCATTAGGCGTAAACTGCTCTAAAAGTACAGCTAGATAAAAAACAGCTTCATATTCACATCGTTGTTGCCAATGACATCAGTCCAAACTGAAAGGCTTACCCTGAAATGTTGGGGTAGGTTAAATACCCAGGAGTTGCGTGATAGTTGGAGCCACATCAATATTGCAGAAATGTGTGGTATTGAACCTGTTGTTCAATATTTCGGTTTCACTTTTTAAAAAACCCGCAACCAGTTGTAACTTACCAAATTAGTGGTAATATATCGAAGCCCTGTCTATCTAATTACCCAAAAGAAGTTTAAGGAAACAGTCAGTTCAATAGTTGGTCGTCCAGAACTTTAGAGCATCCTGCAATGTTCAACCGGCTCATACGGCAATGGATCTATGGCGGCACTCTTGCTGGGGTGCTCCTGCTCTTCTTGTTCCCACTGCTGACTCGTGCCTGGTCGGTACCGCTTGCATTGACGTTCCTTCACCTGCCCATGTATATGCTTCATCAGTATGAGGAGCATGACAACGATCGCTTCCGACTGTTCTTTAATCGGACCATAGGAGGTGGCAAGGAGGTTCTTTCACCGCTGGCCGTTTTCGTCATAAACGTGCCTGGTGTCTGGGGCGTCATAGCCATAGCCACGTACTTGGCATCATACGTCAGCATCGGACTTGGACTCATCGCGGTATATCTGGCCGTAGTCAATGGTCTAGTTCACATAGCTCATGCCATACTCTTTAAAAGCTACAACCCAGGGCTTGCTACCGCAATAATTCTGTTTTTTCCGGTTGGTGCATACACTATCTGGCAGATTCAACTCGCAGGTGGGGGGCAAGCACGCGCGCACGCAATCGGGTTGGGTACTGCCATTGGCATCCATGTGGCCATCCTTGCGTACGCGCGTGCCAAGGGAGCCTTTAAAAACCGTCGGTAAAAGCTGGGCTTACCCCAAAAAAATAGAATGCAGATCTATTCAAGGCGATCACCGCTTTCTGCCACTGTCCCAACAATTTCAAATTATATTGTCGTTCTTGCTGCCATTGTTGCTGACGCTCTAGGGCGATCCGGCTCTGCTCCTGGCGCTGGCGCTCAGCCTCTACAGCTCTGCGGTGCTGGTCTAGCTCAGTTTGCCAAGTAGATTAGAGATCTTGCATAAGTCAGGAAGACTTGGAAAGTCCCAATTCGTAGTTGTACAGCCCAGCTATCAGATTAAATCTCAACCCAAATCGCTTTCTTCGGTTCCGATATTTCTCTGCTAAAATCCTAAATACCTTAAGTCTGCCGATGATGTGTTCGCAGATGCAGCGCACTCTTTCTATGTCCCGATTCATCTGCAAGTCTGCCTGACTCAACTGTACGCCTTTGCGCTTCTTTTTGTGTGACCGACTATTAGCATGTAGCTGCTGTATCCCCTGATAGCCTCTGTCCGCCAAGCATTTCGTCTCTTGTTTGAGCTTGACTTGGCTGCGCTTAAACAGGTGAAAATCATGCTCTTTCCCAGCGGCAAACGTGGTACAAATCACGGCTTTGGTCTTGGGGTCTACCACTAGTTGAGTTTTCAGGGTATGTCGTTTTTTCTTGCCGCTGTAGAAACGCTTCTGTCGCCTTTTAGGTCGCTCAACTGGTGTTTCTGTAGCATCAATCACCACCAGCTTGGCTGCCGATTCGCGGTCGAGTAGTTGCTTTTTCCCCGGCAGCTTAAATATACCTGCTCTATGGAGCGCACTCTCAACTTTTCTGACAATACGGCAAACTGTCGCTTCATGCACTTCCCAAGCTTGCCCAATGTGAAAGTACGTGCGGTACTCCCGCCAATACTCCAGACTCATGAGCACTTGATCCTCGATACTTAACTTGCTAGGTTTACCAGGTTTCTTCTTTTTCTGCTCAACCTGCTCATCCAGAACTCTCACCATGCAGGTAAAGGTTTGCTGATGTACACCACACAGTCGTTTGAAATCTTCCGGCTTGAGTTGCTGGTATCGCAATTAGGTCATGATTCGGCTTCTAAGAACCTACTACTTTTACCGCATCTCCCACTTATGCAAGAAGTCTAATCTGTTGTTGGGCTGTAAATCACTATCTAAAACCCAAAGCAATTGATGAATTATCCAGCCACGAGATCGAGCTTCCAATAGATCGTTAACACCACCGTTTCTCGTTCTCCATCTATTTTACTAAAGCAACTGCTTAACCTGCAACGCCGGTTTTCGGCTTTTTGGTGAAGTTTTGAACTCTGGTAAAATCTTCAGCAGTGCTACGTCTTGCAAAGTATGAAAGCGAAAACTCTAGCTTACAGCTTTATATCAGCAGTTACCCTTTCAATCGCAGGAATGGTTCTCGGTTCTGTGAATCCCGCCTTTGCTGCCTCCCTAGCGTGGGACTGGAATTATGCAGGCAGCGGCATAACAGCGAACGGGACTTTTATCACCAATGACACTCCTGACAGCTCGGGTTTTTATTTGATTACGGAAATTACTGGTACACGAAATGGTGACATAATTACTGGTTTGCAACCTACGGGGACTGCAATACCCGGCAACGAACCATTTGCTGTTGACAATTTAATTAGTCTTGGTTCTCAGCAGTTAACAAGCAACGGGTTTGGCTTTTCAACTGCGGCAGGAAACTATGTTAATCCTTTTTTTGCTGACTTTTTGTCGCCTCAAGTTTATCTTGAAGTTTTTTCTGCACCGCCTTTTATCTCAGGGTCTCTTGGACCACAAGATAGTGAATTGCCCATTAGTTTTTCCGCAAATCTGCAACCGGCAGCCGTCCCCGAACCCTCCCCTCTCCCCGGCCTGCTCGCCTTCAGCGGCTTAGTAGTGAGTGACGTAGTAAGAAGGCGTTGCAGGTTAAGCAGGAGTCGAAGCTGAACCGCTGATGGGGCGTTGCTGATTTTGCAGTTGGTTTAGCACGAATTGCCAGGCTTTTGGGTTCATAAGCAACTGCTTATTCAGCAACGCCCAAAGTTAAGCAGGGGATACACAAGCTACGCGCTAACAGTTGGTTCACAAAAAGAAACACAAAGGTGTGCAGGTGAGCCCAGCAGATTTGCAGATGTATCGGAAATAGAGAGAATGCGCCACATCTTCGAACAAATTATTGGCAGACTTAAGGTATATAAGGGCTAAGAGCAACCGTTGGGTTGGTTTTCTTCAACTGTCCAACCAAAGCGCTCGCGCAAGTACTGCTCAAATCGATAGTGAGTACTGCGGTACAAACGGCGATCACACAACTCTTGCAGCGCTCTCATTGCTTCTGACATTGCCTCCTCTACCTTCTGCTTATTTCCCCATTGTTGAGAAAGCCAGGGTGAGGTTGAGTCATATGATGGAAGTCCCCTAATCTTCCGTGTCCCTACTGCGGCTTTGAGGAGCGCTCGCTCAGCTTTCATTTC
>JAFAVL010000596.1 GCA_019242465.1 Chroococcidiopsidaceae cyanobacterium CP_BM_RX_35
GGGATGATTTGTGTAGTGATGATTCGGTTAATGCTGCGTCGTCTTGGTAACAACCTTCGCCTTAGAATCTAGAAGACAGCTTAATGTTTTATTTATAAACTGTTTCTAAAGGAGGTTCCTTAGAGTTTAGGGAGAAAATGTATTTTGTGTAACAAAGTATTTGGGTGCAGACGTGAATTTTCATTTAGATAGACTCCTGAACTTCCCTTATAGCGGTCATCCGATTCTCAATCCCCTCGCTTCTTCATCAAAGCTTTACACTTTTTCTACCGAAACTCATCAAAACTTTAACTTCAAGAACCCATCTTACAGTAGAAAGATCTTAGTATTTATCAAGTAACAAATTACAGCCCCCAAGCATTTCTGTTTATTCATTAGAAGCTTGTAGGTGTAGGTTGTAAATCTAGGGCTAGCTCTGTGTATTGTCTCAGGTATTATTCATTGCACTTCTCCATACAGATTTTGCTTGAGCAGAGATAGGCGAACTAAGCTACGGAAGCAAACAGGATTTTGGAAAATTTCATATCTAGCTATACAAGGAGGATGCCTAGAGCATGGAGCCATTAACTATTTCGAGACTGGCAGTAAAGCATACACAGAATGCTGTAGCGGAATCGGTTTACCGGAATACAGGATACGACATCACCAAACCGATTACTTTTTACGGGATTATTAACGAGCATTGCAATGTTAAGTGTCGCCAGTGTGAGTATTGGCGACTCAAGAGTTACAAAGAGGAAATGACCATTGAACAGTGGCAGAACGCCCTGTTAAGCGTTAAAGAATTTGTGGGCGAATTCTCAATTAACTTCAGTGGAGGTGAACCATACATTAAAAAAGGTTTTGTAGATTTGCTGGCCTTTTGCAGCAAGAATGGCATTCACAGCGGCGTGACGACAAACGGTTCTTGCATGACAAGAGAGAATGCAGCTAGAACTGTAGCAGCTCGTCCATTCAATGTAAACATCTCAGTAGATGGACCAAATGCTGACCTTCATGATTACCTTCGTGGTTCTCCAGGATTGTTTGCTAAACTCTCTAAAGGAATTGAGTATCTGCGTGAGGAGAGTCAAGAGCAGGGCTTAAAGTTTCCCATCACCGTCAAGCCGACTATTAATAGACTAAATTTTCGCTTCCTGTCCGAAATAGTTGAGTGGGCTCAGCAAAAAGGTGCCACAACTGTGAATTTCCAACCAGTTAATCGTTGGACCAGAGAAACTTATGAGGAACTGTGGATCGAACAGGAAGATCATCAGGAGCTAGAAAGGGTGATAGAACACCTGATCGAAATGAAGAAGAACGGTGCTCCGATTATGAACAGCGACCAAATCCTGAGGCTGATGCTGCCGCACTTCCGTGAAGAAAAGGCACCTCCCGAATCCCGACCCTGTCGAGTGGGACTGCGGAATTTCTGGATTGACACTCGTGGGGATGTGAAATTATGTGATGAATATCCCGTAGTTGGGAACATCAAAAACCAGAGTGCTCGCGAAATTTGGTACGGATCAAAGGCCCAGGCAGTCCGCAAGCAAACCTTGGCTTGCGGCAAACTCTGCCTAATCACTTGCGTTTCGCAAAAGACACTCAAAGACAAAGTCTTAATGGGGCTGAAATTACTGAATAACTAATGCTTTGGGCAATATCCTTTTCAGGATGTTTCAGTTTTTTTCCTCTGATCAAGAGTTTAGATTAAGGGTGAGCGCTTGTCAGAAATTTGTTTCGTGGCTTACCGATCAAAAAATTCTAGAAGGGCACTCTGTGAATTACACAAATCCTTTCACAGTAATTGAGAGGTCTGGTTAGATCCGAGTGGAAAGTCACTTTTCCACTCTCTAATCAAAACTATAAGTGAAGATTTTCGTTTCACACAACTCCCTGAGCCACCGATTACCTTTGTACAAAATTATCGATGAGTATTGTAATACTAAATGCTGACCATGTGAGTAGTGGCGAAAGAGTTACAAAAAAGAAATGATGGTTGAGGAGTGGCAGAAAGGCACATTAAGTATTAAAAAGTTTGTGGATGAGTTTTCCATCAACTTCAGTAGAGAGCTTTAGTTTCTCAGGCTCGACATTAGCATAAGTTTAATCTCGCTTGCGATTGTATCTAATTCCTAAACTCAAGGCAACACCTGCGCTAGCTCCGGCACGGCGGATAAAGGAGTCGATGCGATCGGATCCCATCCCAACCTTCTCCTCGATTCAACGTTCTGCCGGAGCCACCTCCGGCCGCTACGCCCTTTCAAGCTCAAGAGCGCAAGCTCAAAAGCCTAAATTGTAGTTTAAACCAAGCAAGAATTCTAACAAGTTACTTACTTTGATATAAGTGTTAGGTAAAAAAAATGATTGATGAAGGTTACATCAAATACCGCTGCCGCTGGATTCACTCAAAACCACTTCATGTAGATGAAATAATAGAGATTAATAAATGGAGGAACAAACTGCATCAATTAGGCTTGATAGGACAATATAATAACGGGATTAGTTTTGGCAATATCAGTATTCGCTATAAACAGGCAGGAAAATTTATCATTTCTGGTACCCAGACTGGTCTCCTTTTATGTTTAACTCCGTTTCATTATACGCTGGTGACAGATGTCGATATAGACAAAAATTGTTTAACTTGTCAAGGACCAATCAAAGCTTCTTCTGAGTCTTTAACCCACGCGGCGATATACAACGCTAGTTCAGCAGTTAATGCAGTCATTCACGTACACCATCTCGAACTTTGGAAGAGATTAATGAACAAAGTTCCCACGAGTTCGGTAGACTTATCTTATGGTACACCTGAAATCGCAAAGGAAATTATCAGATTCTTCAAAGAAGACAATTTAATTGAAGAAAAAATTCTTGTGATGGGTGGGCATGAAGAAGGGATTATTTCAATCGGTAGAAATTTGTCAGAAGCTGGAGAAATACTTTTGAAATACTATAACGCCAACATAGGTGCGGCAGTGGGCAGTTAAGAAACAGTTTATAAATAAAACATTAAGCTGTCTTCTAGATTCTAAGGCGAAGGTTGTTACCAAGACGACGCAGCATTAACCGAATCATCACTACACAAATCATCCCCTCATGATTTTCAGGTAACACTTCATAATCAAGGCCATAGCACTCGCGCATTGTCTAGCCAGGCAAAGGTTCGCTCTACGATCCAGCGTAATGACTCGATACGAAAGCCTTTCGTTTGCCGAGGTGGTGCAAGCTTCAAGATGCATTCATAGGCTGCTTGCAGGCAATTGTGCAATTCTCCTCGGTAAGCCTGATCAGCATTTTATACTTTTACAGAGCGAGGACAGGCATGCTCCACGGCAGGTGCCGCCTTACCGTTGGCGATATTCGCCAATAGGAGCAGCTTTATGTCTGCCTCCATCCAGCGCCTGCTCTCTCCCCTTAAGATTTTATTTACAAACCGTTTCTTAGAATTCTTTTATGAGTTTTAAGTGCACTAAGAGTGTTGCGATCGCTCAGCCCATGGCGTAAGCCAGTAGAGTATCAACTTAAACGCAAAGTCGGTCAGTAACCCAATTAGACCAATAATCGCGATCGCAAACAAAACTTTGTCGGTTTGCAGATATCGTTGAGCCTGCACGACTCGAAAGCCTAACCCATTATCAGCGGCAACGAGTTCTGAAATTACTTTTAAGTAACATCATTGGAGGAATTGTCTCTCTGACTTTAGCACTAGGAGTTTTGATCTTTGTTGAAGGTGTATCTGAAGTGTTTCTAGCCTTCCAGTTACGGTCAGTAGGCAATTGGAGTTGGGTGCTGTTCAGTTGAAATGAGCCTGAATCAACGCTTAAAAACTCACAGGAGCAATATGGCGTATACAATTATTACAGATGTATACGAGGGTATTACTGATATTAAGTCATTGCCTTGGGACAAAGTTATACGCTTTACTCTCAGCGTCAGTATGCCACTGGTGATGGGATTCTTTGTCGGACAGTTGCATTACGGTGTAGTTGCTTTGGTCGGAGGTATGTATGCGGTAAATACTGCCAATGTAGTCAGCAGCCCCAGGAGTCGATTGTTGGTGACGCTCATTACGGCAGTGCTGATCACGGGATGTGCAGAGCTGGGTGAGTTATGTGCCTACTCCTTCATTCTCCTAGCTTTGGGAGTTTTGATTCTGGGAGTTACTGCTGGCTGGGTTCATAACTCCCATAAGGGGCTTGAAAGTATGGGGCGTTTTGCTGTGGCTGGGTTCCTGTTTGGTGCAAATCAGCAAACGACGTTTGGCACAAAACTGATCGAGATTGACGCCAGAGTAACCCTAGCTTTTTTTGCTGGTGGAGTTTGGGCATTACTGGTTATGCTGCTGGAGCCTTTATTAAAGCAGCACCAAGGAGCAACAGATGAACCAAGCTTACGTCAAGGCTGGCAGCGCTTATGGACGGGGCAAACCGCTGGTCTGCGATTTGCACTTTGCTACGGTATTGTAGTGACGCTCGGATGGGTAATTAGTCCCTTTTTAGGCATACAAAATCCTTTTTGGGTTGCAGTTACAACTTTGTTTGTGATGAGACCTGACAGCAGAGCCACTGCCCAGCGGACAGTAGAGCGCGTGGCTGGCACATTGATTGGTGTTCTCTTGGTGTGGGGAATAATTACCTTGACTCAGTCTCCAAAGTTCTTGATTCTCTGCATAATTTTGACAACTCCTCTGATACCGATTGGTTTTGCTAGTAACTACACTCTTTGCTGTATTGCCATTACAGTATTGGTGATGGTGATGATCGATCTGTTGACCCTAACCCATGGTGGCGATCTCTTTTTATTACCGATGCGATTTTACTCCACTGCTGTAGGCTGTGGGTTGACCATCATTGGCACAGCGATCACCTACCCTAAACTTTGGTGGCGTAACGGAAGTAAAAAGCGTTATTGAGCGATAGGTTTTTGCAACACAACCGACTACCTAAACGGCTGGTGGATTTGAATTGTTACCCAGCCACTGCAGATTTTGAGCCGTACTGTCAAAGTGGCTAGTGGTCTTGAAGAGTTCGTAATGACCTGTAGCCGCTGCCGCTGCGGTTCGCTCCAGCAGCGCTGCAACTTGTTCTTGACTCATCGGCTTAAACGTGCGGATGACCTCAAACGCTTGGTTCAAGATTGTCATGCTATCAATGCCTGTAATCACCGTTGAAGTTGGTAGATTCATCGAGTAGTGCAGGCATTCAATTGGTGTGACTGTGTTACTCTTCAAAATGAAACGATCGCCCATTGATTTCATCCCCAGCACACCAATGTTATTTTTGACCAGCACTGGCAGAACCAAGCGCTGGAAACTCCGAAAATGGGCATCCATGACGTTAAGCGGCATCTGCACCGTGTCGAACCGGAAATTGTGTTGAGCTGCGACTTCCAGCATCCTCAGATGAACTAAGGGATCTTTGTGTCCTGTAAATCCGATATAACGAAGCTTGCCTGCCTTTTTCGCCTCTAGAAAAGCTTCTAATGCACCGCCAGGAGCGAAGATGCGGTCTGGGTCTTCCATGCGAATAACTTCATGAAATTGCAGCAGGTCTACGTGGTCCGTCTGTAGGCGTTGCAGAGATTCGTCGATCTGCTGGGCAGCAGCCTCTTTTGTGCGACCGTCGATCTTGGTCATCAGGAAGGCCTTTTGGCGATAGCCGCCCTGAAGCGCCTTACCCATCCGAATTTCGCTGTTCCCCTTGTTATAGTCCCAGCTGTTGTCCATGAAATTGATGCCACCGTCGATAGCGCTACGGATAATCCTGATGCTCTCCTGCTCCTCAAGATTCGCCGTTCCGATATGGGAACCACCTACGCCAAGTGCGGAGACTTTTTCGTTGGTGCTACCCAGTGTCCGGTAGAGCATGTCGCCACTTCTGGTTCCAGCTTGAGGTGTCATCACGGACGGTTTTACCTCAGCGGATTCGTTTTCGGCTAGGAGTGGTTTGATGAAACCTTCTGAAGCTGCCAGCCCTGCCGCCACTAAACCTGAAACTGAAGCCGTCTTCAGGAAATCTCGCCTATTGATATCCACGTAGTGTCTCCTTTGAACAATCAAAGCCAGTAAAGTCTAGAGATTCAAGAATCGGCTTTAACTTTGCTAAAATTCCGTTAGTGCTGCATCTACCAAAAGGTGACATCCTCCTCCAAAAAATCAGTGATCGCCCTGATATCAAAACATCTGGGTTCAAGGGAGAATCAAAAAAACATCAGATTCCCAATAGCCATAGCATGATCGAGGTCAGACAGATTGTCCTTTAATCCAGAGTTTTGCCGCAACGAAAGCGAGGTTGAAAGCAAACTCATTGTTCAATATCTACTCCCAAAATTGGGGTACACTCCAGAAACCTGGCATCAAGAGGTAGCAGTTGGCAGTATCCGTTTAGACTTTTTGGCATTTGCCGCACAGGTAGTTCCATTTGTGCTAAATGCCAATTCGCCCTTGAGTGTGGTTATGGAGGCGAAGCATCCGAATCAAAACTTAGACAATCATGTTCGCCGACTTAAGCGCTACTTAACAAGTTTAAATCTTCAATATGGACTATTAACTAATGGCAGAGATGTCAAAATTTTTGCCAGAGTAAAAGAAGACATTCAACTAGTTTTTCATTGTTCCGGTAAAGAGATTGAAGCCAGAATTGACGAAATTAAGGCTCTAATAGGCAAAGATAGCCTTAAAACAAGAATTTCTGAAGGGACTTCAGAAGTTCAACAGCTTCATACTGATACAGCAAATCCTCAAGCAAGTTCTAATTCCAGTTTTGAAAACAAGAGGCAACACCCTATGAAAATAATTGCTGTTTATCACAACAAAGGTGGGGTTGGCAAGACAACTACTGTAGTTAACTTAGCAGCAGCGCTGAGAAAGAAGGGTAAGAGAGTTCTTGTTATTGACTTAGATAGCCAAGCAAATACAACATTTGCAACAGGGCTAATTAAATTTGAAGATGAGGAATTTGATGATATAAAAGATTCC
>JAFAVL010000619.1 GCA_019242465.1 Chroococcidiopsidaceae cyanobacterium CP_BM_RX_35
GACGGTCACTAAACCCATAATCAGAGACGTAAAAGACAGCAACCGTTGTTTCCGCCTTGGCTTGCAAGCCAAGGCGGAAACAACGGTTGCTGTCTTTTACGTCTCTGATTATGGGTTTAGTGACCGTCTCTCACAGGCGATCGCTCATGGCATTACAAAAACGGGTATTGCCGTGGAGATGATGGATTTAAAGTCGGCTGACCTCCAAGAAGTGAAAGATTTGGTGAGCTTAGCTGCTGGATTGGTCGTTGGCACTCCACCGATGACAGGACCAGATGCCTCGGTAGCCCAGACAGCGATCAGTACGATCCTGGCGGCTGCCAAAGCTAAGCAGGCTATTGGTGTGTTTGAGTCTGGGGGTGGGGAAAGTGAATCAGTTTATCCCCTACTTGCTAAGTTCCGAGACTTAGGTCTGACCCCTGCCTTCCCCCCAATCTTGATTAAAGAGATCCCCAAAGAAGCCGTATACAAATTGTGTGAAGAAGCCGGAACAGACTTGGGGCAGTGGTTATCCCGCGAACGCAGCATTAAGCAAATCAAAACTCTGGACAACGACTTGGAAAAAGCCTTAGGACGGCTTAGCAGTGGGTTGTATATTCTCACCGCTCAGCAGGGCAGTCTCAGTGGTGCTATGGTGGCTTCTTGGGTAGCGCAAGCCAGCTTCAAACCGTTGGGCGTGACAGTGGCCGTGGCTCGTGACCGAGCGATTGAGTCCCTGCTGCATATAGGTGATCGCTTCGTGCTCAACGTCCTGGAAGAAGGCAACTACCAGAGATTAATGAAGCATTTCCTCCAGCGCTTCGCTCCTGGTGCCGATCGCTTTGCTGGAGTTAGGACTTACCCGGCGACCAACGGTTGCCCTATTTTGGCAGATGCTCTTGCCTATATGGAGTGCGAAGTAGCTAGTCGCAACGAATGTGGCGATCACTGGCTGATTTACAGCACTGTCAAAGTCGGTCGCGTCTCTAAATCTGATGCCCTCACAGCAGTTCACCACCGCAAAGTCGGCAATTACTACTAACTTGTATTTCCATCCCCCCAAAGTACTGCGCGGAGGTTGCCTCCGCGCTTGACACACAGCCATGAACAAACATCCACTGTTTGTGAATCGAGTGGGAGTGCTCGCCACTATGCATCAAAAAGAAAAGGTCATTGCTCCTATACTCGAACAAGAATTAGGAATTAAAGGTGATTGAAAGGAAAAGGGGATTGCGCTGTGCGGCTTGCAATTCCCCTACTGAGAGCATTCATTCTGCTATTTATCAATGCCGAAGATGTGGTTTTAGCCAGGAGATATTATTCCCAGATGAGGTAGAAAAAGCCGATCCATCCCAATGTATGTACTGCAATCCCTGAGCGAAGAAAATTGAATTGCTTGGGTGAAGCATATAGATGATGAGCTTCACCCTACAAGAAAGCATCTACATAGAAAAGCATTGCACTTGCCTTGAATAATACTGTTGGTGCAATTATCCTATAGTCGATCTCAACCGACACTGGACGAGAATGAATTTACTAACTGCCCAACAAATTATCCAGCAATAGTGCAACGCATTACAGAAGGGAAATGAACTTCTCTTACGCTGTCATGATAATATGCTGAAATTAGTATAAGTAAAATACCGATGTTTTGATTGTAATAATAAAGAAAACTCTATGATTCGCGCTTTTATGGAGCAGGGTTCTTGAGACAGTCTACGCTTCACCAACTCAAGGTATTTGAAACAGCAGCGCGTCACGGTAGCTTCACCCGCGCCGCCGAAGAACTCTTTCTCACCCAACCCACTGTCTCGATGCAGATCAAGCAGTTGACAAAGACGGTTGGTCTACCCTTGTTTGAGCAGGTGGGCAAGCGCCTCTATCTGACGGATACGGGTCGGGAGCTATTCACAACGTGCCGGGAGATTTTCGACAAGTTATCTCAGTTCGAAATGAAGGTAGCCGAGCTGCAAGGGATGAAGCAGGGACGCCTAAGGCTAGCTGCGATCACCACCACTAAGTATTTTGTCCCGCGCTTATTAGGTCCGTTTTGCCAGCTTTACCCCAATATTGATATCTCTCTGGAAGTCACCAACCACGAGCGCATCCTAGAACGCCTGTTAGATAATCAGGACGATCTCTGCATTCTGAGCCAGCCGCCAGAGAATTTTGACGTAAACTGCTACCCGTTTTTAGAAAACCCTTTGGTGGTGATAGCGCCGCGCCATCACCCGCTTGCCCGAGAGAAGAGCATTCCGTTGCAGCGTCTTGATGGAGAGGCTTTTATTATGCGGGAGCCAGGTTCAGGGACGCGCAAAGCGGTGCAAAAACTGTTCGCAGAACACGGAATCTCGGTCAAAGTCAGGTTGACTCTTGGCAGTAACGAGGCGATTAAGCAAGCGATCGTTGGGGGCTTGGGGATATCAGTATTGTCCCGCCACACCTTAGCGTTAGAGGGAACGAATGGTCCACTCACTATTTTAGATGTGGATGGTTTTCCTATCGAACGTTATTGGTATGTAGTTTATCCAGCAGGCAAACAGTTGTCCGTCATTGCCTGTACCTTTCTAGAATATTTACAGAATGAGGCAAACTCTATTGCCCAGCAAACTACTTTGGATAGTCAGAAGTCGAAATGATAATGCGAAAAGCAGAATATAGAATATTCTCTCTTAGCTACTAGTGACTATTACCAGCAAGCACTTCACAAATTAAGTAGGATTTCTATATAAACCAGCTTTAATAGTTATTAAAAGTACGGTTCTCTAGTTTTTAATTTAATCAAGAAACTAGAAGCTTTTCAACAAACACATATAAAAACAATTTAATAGGTTCCATAGGTGCTACTCTATGGATTCAAAAATCATAATCTTTTAAAAATATAAACAAATAATTATTAAAGCTATTTAATATTTATGTGGTACTAGGGGCTTTGAGTTAACTAATTCCCCTTTTAAAATGATAAACTTATTTACATAAAGTTGTTGATAGTCACCTGTGAAAACTCAAATAACGTAACTGACAAAGTGCAAAATTTTCAGCAAGGTGGTCGTCAGAGCTATGTAAATTTGTTTCGGATAGCTACAAGACAGATTAGCTATAGTGTCAAGTTGTTCAAGCAATCGTCTTGGGGTATGGATCGGGATAACCTGTGGCTTGACCCAAGGTTTAACACTGATAGTTTAATTCAATTGTGTGAGGTTATAGTTATGAGTCGGATAAATGGTTTTGTTGGACGTCGCGATCTATTGAAGCTAGCAGGCGTTGGAGGGGTCGGTTTGGCAGCGACTACTGCTGGCAGTGTACTCTGGGGCACACAGCAAGCTGTTGCTCCAAAGCTTGCTGTTGCTCAACCAAACCCTAAACCCGTTAATCTTGCTGCTCAATCAAATCCTGAAGCACTTAGTCCTGATGCAGCTCTGAAACGATTGGTGGATGGGAATAAACGGTTTGTGCAGCAAAAGCGTGAAAACCCCAATCAATCGCTGGCACGTTTGCGACTAGTTGCTAAAGCTCAGCATCCGTTTACGGCCATGCTAAGCTGTTCTGATTCACGGGTACCTTCAGAAATTATTTTCGATCAGGGATTTGGGGATTTGTTTGTCGTTCGCGTGGCTGGGAATGTCGTGACTACTGAGGGTATAGGTAGTCTGGAATTTGCTACAGCGGTATTAGGTGCTCCCCTGATTATGATTTTGGGACATGAAAGGTGTGGTGCAGTAACCGCGGCGGTAAAAGGCGAACCGCTTCCTGGTAGAATGGGCACTTTTGTTGAGGATATCAAACCAGCTGTGACCAAGGTAAGAGGTAAATCTGGTGATTTGGTTGATAATGTAGTTATCGCTAATGTTCAACTTCAAGTTGACACATTGAAGCAAACTTCAACAA
>JAFAVL010000728.1 GCA_019242465.1 Chroococcidiopsidaceae cyanobacterium CP_BM_RX_35
GGGAACCAGAGGATGTTGCAGCGATTGTTGCTTTCTTAGCATCTTCAGATGCAGACTACGTTACTGGCACGACATTCTTTGTGGATGGTGGACTGCTCTGGAACTATCAGGAGCAGTAAAAGAGCTGTTCTTAAGCTGAGGGGGAGATTCATTCTCAACAATCTCTCTCTCGGCTCTCAAGAGGTGGGGTAGGCAGCGCATCAACATTCCAAAGTCGCAAGGTGTCTTCAGTCCCAACACTGGCAAGAATTTTACTGTCTGGACTCCATGCTACCTTCCAGACGACGCTAGTTCCTTGGATTGTTTGTAAACATTCGCCCGTGCGAGGATGCCAAATAAATTAATCGTCTGGTTAGCAATCTCATTGCCCACCTGCTCTACCAGTGCATCCGTGATATATTCCATCACTAAGGGTTGTAGCGTATAACTCCCTTGTCGTTGTTCAATCAAATTTCGCCAGCTCAATGACTCCAGCACCTCCAGCAATCTATTTCTTGGTATAGGCGGGACAACATCTGCGGCTAGCTCTGCGAGTGTTGTCCATTCCCGATTGATTGCCAGCCAATACACGATGCCTTGTTCTAAAATCGAAAGCCGCTCAAACTGTTGCTCTAGCAGCCGTCGAATCCCATTGAATAGAACAACCTCTTGCTTGAGAAATTCTTCAATGTTCCCATCCAATAGATCTCGAATTGAACTCGCCACAATTTTCAAAGCGAATGGGTTATAGCTATATCGCTCTGCTAACTGTTGTTTCTGCACTTGAGACCCCAACAACCCCTTCTTCTCAAGCAATGCCCACGCTGTGGTGGATGACCCAGTTACCAGAAACGTCTGCACTGCTCGGTCACCTTCTAGCACTGCCACTTCAGCCAGTTTTTCTCGGCTCGTGAGCAGGACGCAGCTCTGATGCTGAACTTCTCCGATCGCTCTGAACAGTTCACCGTAAGCCTGATAACCCTGACGGTACTGACCAGCTCGACTTCCTTCCTGGCAGAGCGTTTCAACGTTATCGAGAATCACTAGGCATCGATGTAATCGTAGCCAATGAATGAACCGTTCAATTTCGGCTTTACTGTCTTGCTGCTCAGACAGAAACGGCACGAGATCTGTCAATAGCAAAGTTAATGGAGGGGCATTCCGCAGCGATCGCCAAATCACATACTCAAATTCAGCCTGAACAGTTTGAGCTAATTTGACCGATAGGGCTGTCTTACCGATGCCACCCATTCCTAAGAGTAAAATCAACTGATAACGATCTTGAACAACCCATTGTTGCAAAGTTGTGAGTTCCGTTTCCCGACCATAGAAGACGGAGACATCGATTGCTTCACCCCAGTCGCAACGAGAAGTCGGGAGATAGGACAGCTTTAGGTCGGAAACCAAGGAGTGAGCAGTGGGAAGAGGAGCGTTTTCATGGGTCGCATCAGCTCCGCAAACATCACCAGCTCGAATTCGCTCGTACAGTGCAGTGGTTTCTGCCATTGGCTCGACGTTGAATTCATCTGCCAGAATTTGACGGCAGGTGTTGTATTGAGCGAGAGCCGCACGGCGCTGTCCAACGCAAGCAAGAAAAAGCATCTGTTGTTGGTGAGCTGTTTCGCTGCAGGGATCGAGCGTCAGTAGTTTATGGGTCATCGCCAACCCGGCGGTGTAATTTCGCTGCTCAATATACTGCTTGGCTAGTCTGTGTAAACCTGAAAGCACTAGTTCTCGTAATCGTTCTCGCTCCATCAATGCCCAATTTTCAAATTCTGCTGCATCGGGCACATAGAAACCTTCCAAAAAGTCTCCCTGGTATTGAGTCAACGCATCAGAGAGGAACTGGAGATTATCGATTTTGGAGTAGTCTGCGATCGCTTGAATAGCTTCTATATCCAGGTAATAGGGGCATTCCCGGTTAAAGGCAACTGTCTGTCGAGTAACAATTAAATGAGATCCTACCAGTTGCCTTAGGTTAGGCAGGACTGCCCGCAGGTTATTCATTGAGTGGCCAGACGGCATATCCTGCCAGAACAACTCCGCGAGCATTTCGCGATTGTGTAATTTGCTATTAACGGCAATATAAATTAGTAATGCTTTTGCCTTACGGCTAATAAAGTGGATGAGTGGTTGCCCATTCAGGCTGATTTGGGGAGAACCCAGTAATTTTAAGGTTAATTTCTTTTGATTCACGAACAACGTTGCTTTTTGTTAGAGGATGTAGAAAGTATAGAATGTAACTCCTGTGTGTCAAGAACGCAGGATTCATATCTCGCCAACCCACCCTATCGAAACGGGGAGTTTGAGGGGTCCATGTACCCCCAAGCTCAGCGTAGCGGCTTGGGGGTACATGGACCCCTCAAGGAAATTAAGGGTATTCGATGTACCCTTAAGTTCGAATAATCTATCCTACAATAGTCAGCATAGACGAGCAAAAGATATGCTGGTATTTGAAGCAAAGCTAAAAGGAACTATGGAGCAGTACAGCTCGCTAGATGAAGCGATTCGTACTGCTCGTTTTGTTCGTAATAGTTGCCTGAGATACTGGATGGACAATAAGGGAGTTAACAAATATGACCTAAACAAATACTGCAAGGTACTGCGAGATTCGTTTGAGTGGTGTAAGAAGTTGTCAGCACAAGCGTGTCAAGCATCAGCGGAACGTGCTTGGTCTTCAATTGCCCGTTTTTTTGAGAATTGTAAATCAAAGAAACCAGGAAAGAAAGGTTTCCCCAAGTTCAAAAAACATCAAACCCACAGCTCTGTTGAGTATAAGGTTGATGGATGGAAGTTGTCAGAAGATAGGAGAGAAATCACATTCCGCGACGGCTTCACGGCTGGCACCTTCAAGATGTGGGGAACTCGTGATTTGCATTACTACCAAATAGAGCAAATCAAGAGAATACGTGTTGTACGTCGTGCGGATGGTTATTATGCCCAGTTTTGTATTGACCAGGAAAGATTAGAAAAGAGAGAGCCAACAGGCAAGACTTTAGGTATTGATGTTGGCTTAACCCATTCTTATACTGATAGCAATGGTCAAACCGTCGCTAACCCCAGGCATCTACGTAAGAGCGAGAAGGCATTAAAAAGACTGTCTCGTCGGATGTCCAAAACCAAGAAAGGTTCTAAAAATAGAGCTAAGTTTAGAAACAAATTGGCTCGTAAACACCTCAAAGTAAGTAGGCAACGTAAAGACTTTGCCGTAAAGACTGCAAGGTGCGTAGTCCAGTTTAACGACTTGGTAGCTTACGAGGATTTGAAGGTGAGAAACATGGTAAGGAATAGACACCTTGCCAAGTCAATAAGTGACGCTGCATGGACTCAGTTTCGAGAGTGGGTTGAGTATTTTGGCAAAGTGTTTGGGGTAGT
>JAFAVL010000020.1 GCA_019242465.1 Chroococcidiopsidaceae cyanobacterium CP_BM_RX_35
GACATGGTTCAAAAACAGGTAATTTAGGGTAACAAAGCAGGGGAAATCTAGCCAGCGAAATTAGATGACCAATTATTAGTAAATAATAAAGTTAAAGATAACTTTGGAAGTAGGAATTAGTTGTGTTGAAACCGCTCAAAACCTAAAAGCTCTAACCAGTGAGCATGAGGTTGACCTGTCATTAATTCGCTGGGACTCTTGCCCACCCGTTCAGGACACTCACTGCGCATGAAGGCGCGATGGTTGAGGAAAAACTGTAGTAAGTCCAGGTACTTTGGACCGAGTTGGCGACGGAGAAAAAAGTAATTACGTAGTCGAGAGTTAAGATTCTCTACCAAAGAACTGGCTCTGGGAGTCTGCTGTAGCGCTTGGCTCACCGCTGCCATCAGCAGATGAAATTTTCCTGCTAACAGATGGTGTAAATGGTTCCAGCGTTGCCAATAGGCGCAAGAGGAGGGCTTTTTTCTGTGCAGTAAGCAAACAGCTCGAACTAGATATAGAGGAGTATCAAAGCGTTGGGCAATCTCATGGAGTTTCTCATCTAAAACTTTGGCAAAAGCCAGCAGATTATCCCGTTGGTTTTTGAGTGCTGTCAACAGAGGACGAAGGCGATGTGCCAGTAGGTTTTCCCGTCTACTTAATTCCTCGACAATGAAATCAAACAGCTCTTGTCGCTCCTCAATGGCAGGACCAGCCAGAGCTAAAATATCGTGACTGAGCCATTGCAGCAAAATCTTCACATCATTAGCCAGTTGCACAGCTTGCAGTTCCCCGCGACGAGCCAGGGTCAGTTTGGTGGAGAAGGTGTGCCCTCGACCTTGGAGTTTGGCTTTGAGCATCTCCTGCTCAAGTTTTTGCCTTTTAGAAGTCGCCGCTGCTGCTCGACGCCAGAGGCATCTCACTACTTCCTTGGCTTGATGCTGGATATGAAAAATGTCTCCGTGACAGGGTGTCTTGGGCCAAGCTGCTGCTTGCCCAGCTCTGAGTCCTTTGGCAGCATCGGCAATAGTGTAATCAGGGTTAAGTCCTTGCTTGCTGGCATCTAGTAGATGCACTCCCCAGGTGTCCTCATCTCTGTGTTCAGCCGCTGCCAACAAGTAGCAGTAAGTTGAACTAGCATCTACGCCTACTAACACAGGTTGATTCCCTTGAAAGATTTCGTCGTGCAGTCCCACTCGGATTGCAGACAAGTCTTGGGCAAGATTCATCGTAGCAGCTTTGTCAGCGACTGAGTGTAGCCGATTGTGAATCGTCCCCACACTCATTGGCAGATCGAACAAATCCCTCAACAGTTCTACCACTCCTCGATACGAACAGTGGCAGATGAGGATTAATGCCAAGATCAACTGCCAGAGCCAGGTCTTGGTAATGGGCAGATAGAACAGTACCTCCGGCTCATCTGTGGCAGGGTTGAAGGTAGCGTCTAGTGCCTCACTGGCTTTTTGCCCCTGTTGATAGAGAAACTTCCGGCTCACCTGCTGCTGGGAAGCTATATGGCTTACGGGTTGAGTTTTAGCAAGAACTTCAATGGCTAAGGTTTTTCGGGCAGCAGGAGGCAGGCTGGCAGCTGCCGACATGGGATGACTCATTCTTCAGTGAAAGCAGATACGACACCGATTCATGAGTATCCCTCATCATGTCTCTCACTTCAAATCTCCTGAGCTTCGCGTCTTTTTTTCCCCACAACAGTTCTCCCAGTGTTACCTGCTCTTGAACCATGCCCTAACTTGTATTCTACTCAACCAAGAACCGCTGTAGATGGCAATGACATGGAGTTCGCCACTTACCTCAAGGCAGTCTGGTGCAAGGCTGCTGGTTTGCCTCACATTCATAATTTAGGTCGCCGTAAACTATCTTGACAGCAGATGATAGCGTATATTTGTACTAATTCAGTGTTTTTTGCAATACAAAATATCATTAATAAGATTCGTGGAAGAAGCGCTCGCTGCACTTGATTGATATTTGGGCAACCGCTACTATCAAATCAGCATCAGCAGGGGTTTGGACTTGGACAGCGACCAGCAACTTACACTATTTTCCACTGAGGAACTCAAAAGCTTGACAGCATTTGGTGGTCGTCGAAGCAGTCTACAGATGGACTGTGAATATTTTCAGCAGTGGAAAGCCCAAATTCACAAACATCAGCAGCAGATGCGGATGGGTCAGATGATAGAGCAGGTGACGCTATTCGATTTGAGTAGTAGTGCTGCTGTTAAGCCGGAGATGATTGACCCCTTTGCCCTAAGTGTCCACAGTTTCTCTTTCTTCCGGTTCCCGAATGATGGTCCCGGCGAAGCGTGTCTCTATTTTGTCTTAGACTCGGCTGCTGAAGTGATCCTCTATATCGGAGAAACTTGCCGGAGCCACAAGCGCTGGAGAGGACAGCACGATTGCAAAATATATCTCGACAATTACACAAGTATGCACTACCACCGCGGTATAAAGACGGCTGTCAACATAGCGTTCTGGTGGGGTGCTCCAGCTAACACTCGAGCCAGACAGCAGCTGGAGCTTTCCTTGATACAGAAGTGGCGATCGCCCTTCAACAAGGAGAATTGGACGATATGGGGAAGGCCGTTTGGGTAAGGGCGATCAGACTCAGGTTGGGAAGTTTTCATCTACTGTTAGCTCATTAATAATAAGCTAGCTCATGTTAACTTTTGCTCACACTAAAAATGACGGGATTCTCAATAAAAGAGTATTAATTAAGTTTTGTAAAAACTTTAGGTATGACTGCGTAAAAGTTTGAGAATCGCTGATAGCTCTTCAAAGGCAGATTTTATGTGGTCATTAAAAAATGAACGAACAAAGTCTGGATGACGGAACAGGTTCTGATAGCAAAAAAGGCGTTGTCAATCGCTCCTTGTCTCACCAGTTCTTAATAAGATTGTCTCTATTCTGGCTCTAATCTATTTATTAATCATTCCCTTCGGTCGAGTAAAGAAACTATATGGACCAACGGATGTGGCAATTTTTGTTGTTATTTTACTAATTAACTCAGATCTAGTTGATAGAGTAGAAAGACTCTCATTTAAAGGAGGCGCTGGCGAGATAACAGTGGATATTACCAAGCTCAAAGAAGAACAAGACAACCAGAAAGCTAGAATCGAAGCAAACACAGATATCATACAAAGATTAACGAATTTAGAGCAAATCGTTGCAAATAATAAAGGTTATGAAAGCTTAGTCGATGAAAATGAATTGAAGCACCTTCAGAGATTAGCTAGCAGTAAGGAGGACCTTGATTACGAACTTAAATATCCATCCTTCCAGCAGGAGCTAAGACGCTTGAGAGCTTTGGGCTTTATTGCTAACCAACCTGGAAAACACATTGGCTGGATGAAATACAAAGGAAATTTGAGGGACTATGTAGAAATTACAGAGCGTGGTAAAGAGTATCTTAAGCTGAGAGAGCAAGCAGAATCATCACATCCGTCAACGCCGCAACTTAACTCATCAAATTAATAATAGCGATGGTAAGAAGCTCATTTAGAGATCTATCTAGATTTACTTCTTCCTTTGGAGTGACGCTCTCACTAAAGACAAGGAGATTTACATGCCGACCAATACGAACATTCTCATGATCCGCCACGCTGAGAAGCCGGACAGCGGACAGTCCCTATCCGAGCTGGGGCAGCAACGCGCTGAAGCCTACGTCAGCTACTTCCAAAACTTCAAGATTGGTGGCACAAATATTAAACTAGACTATCTATTTGCCGCAGCCAACTCATTCGAGAGCCATCGTCCCAAGCTTACACTTGAACCACTGGCTAAGGCACTTGGACTCGACATCAACGATAAATACAAGGATAGGGACTATAGCGAACTCGCCAGCAAAATCCTTGAGCAATCAAAATATAATCAGACAAACATTCTGATCTCTTGGCATCATCAAGAACTCCTCCAGTTTGCTGAAGCACTGGGTGTCAACCCAAACAATCTCCTTGCACAATCGCATTGGCCTTCTCCACCCTGGCCAGATGATGTGTTTAATTGGCTGCTGCAGTTATGCTATGACGCAAGCGGTAACATCATCCCCTTCCAAACCTGTTGCATCAACGAGCGGTTGCTGGCTGATGACGACAACAAGAACCCACTCATAGAGTAATTGCTACACAGGCTACCCCTCCCTGACACTGACACTCTAGTAGCGCTAGGGATAGTACAGCAACGAGCAGAATTAAGTTGTAACTTATACCAAAAATCACCCTCTACACTGAATCATCGACCCACCCACAATGCGGACAATCCCAGTGGGGTCCATCGTGCCAGGGGAATTGATACCCGCACATCGGGCACCTGCCAGTGAACAATGGAAGCGTAATAAAAAGCTTGCAATTAAGCTGCTCCAAGAGCGGAGAGTATTACCCCTTGCTGCTGGTCATTCCATTCATTGCTTTCCATCTTCGCCCTGATCTGCAAAACATTACCTACTGTAAATTTTTCGGTGATAATCCAGTAAACTACGGGAGAGACACCCGATGAAGGGAATGAGAGGCA
>JAFAVL010000289.1 GCA_019242465.1 Chroococcidiopsidaceae cyanobacterium CP_BM_RX_35
AAGCATGGCAGTGTTTGCCCAACGGCTTGGCAAACCAGATCAGGAGTATAAGCTGATGCAAGCTCAGACAGCAACAGGATTCACTCGCTTCTGGAATGATGCACTTGGTTACTGCTATGACGTGCTGGATAGTCCCCAGGGACATGATGCCTCACTGCGACCAAACCAGATTTTTGCGGTGTCGTTACCTGAATCCCCGCTGATGCCAGTTCAGCAGCTAGGTGTAGTTGAGTCCTGTGCCCGGTTCCTGCTCACCTCACACGGCTTGCGTAGTCTCGCTCCCAACCATCCACAGTATCAAGGTCATTATGGTGGGAGTCCGCTGCAACGGGATGGTGCCTATCACCAGGGTACAGTCTGGGGTTGGCTGATTGGTCCATTTGCCTTGGCTCACCTACGTGTGTTTCAAGATCCGGTAAAAGCTCTGAGTCTACTTGAGCCGATGGCTAACCACCTATGTACCCATGGTGTTGGCAGCCTCAGCGAAATTTTTGATGGTGATGCACCAATGACCCCCCGTGGTTGCATTGCTCAAGCCTGGACAGTGGCAGAAGTGCTACGAGCCTGGATAGCAATCCAAAATCGTTAATCTAAAATCATCATGACTCAAGAAGAAGCAAGATTAGCCGCCAACTACAACCGCACAGCCTACTGGAAACGCTGGGGACCCTATTTGAGTGAGAGGCAGTGGGGAACAGTTAGAGAAGACTATAGCGCAACTGGAGAAGCTTGGGACTCTTTTCCACACGACCAGGCTCGCTCCCGTGCCTACCGTTGGGGTGAAGATGGCATTGCCGGAATTTCTGATAATCATCAGCGGCTGTGTTTTGCCGTTGCCTTGTGGAATGGTGCAGATCCAATTCTTAAAGAGAGAATGTTTGGCTTAACAGGGAGTCAAGGTAATCATGGGGAAGATGTCAAAGAATACTTCTTCTATCTAGATAATACCCCGACCCACTCCTACATGAAGTATCTTTACAAGTATCCCCAAACGGCTTTTCCCTATGACCAATTAGTTGAAGAAAATCGAAGACGCGATCGCCACAGCCTAGAGTTTGAATTACTCGATACAGGTGTATTTAATGAAGACCGTTACTTTGATGTTTTGATTGAGTATGCCAAAGATTCACCCGAAGACATTCTGATTCAAATTGGTGTTACCAATCGGGGACCAGAAGCAAAAACGATACATTTACTGCCAACTCTCTGGTTCCGCAATACCTGGTCTTGGTTTCTAGAGTCAGAGAAGCCCTTTATTAAAGTCTTCAAATCTGACAATAGCTTTAGCACCATTGAAGCTTCTCATGCAGAGCTTGGATGTAGATGGCTATACTGTGACGCTGCAACAGAAGTGCTGTTTACAGAAAATGAAACCAACTTTGAAAAGCTATATAGAGTAAGTAATGCTTCTCCCTATGTTAAAGATGGGATTAACGATTATATAGTAAACGGTCGCAAAGAAGCTGTTAATCCTCATCAAATCGGAACTAAAGCCTCAGCCCATTATGTTTTATCAGTTCTGGCAGGTGAAACCAAGGTTGTGCAGCTGCGGCTGAGCAACTCTTCTAACTTAATTGAACCATTCGGTGCCAACTTTACCACTATTTTTCAAAATCGCATCCAGGAAGCAGATGAATTTTATCAGCGCATCTGTCCCTTTAACCTGTCAGAAGATATGCGCAATGTGCAGCGACAAGCTTTTGCTGGCATGTTGTGGAATAAACAGTTTTATTACTACATCGTTGAAGATTGGCTCAAAGGCGATTCTGCTGGTCCTCGGCCGCCAATTTCGCGACTGAGTGGCAGAAATCACGATTGGATTCATCTATTTAGTGATGACGTTCTCTCCATGCCTGATAAGTGGGAATATCCCTGGTTTGCCACTTGGGATTTAGCGTTTCATACAATTGTGCTTGCCATGATCGATCCAGACTTTGCCAAGCGTCAACTGAGTCGCTTGACTCGGGAATGGTACATGCATCCTAATGGTCAGTTACCTGCTTATGAATGGGCTTTTGATGATGTCAACCCACCCGTACATGCCTGGGCTGCCTGGCGAGTGTACAAAATTGAGCAAAGAATGTATGGGCGCAGCGATCGAGATTTTCTGGAGCGAGTCTTCCAGAAGTTACTGCTCAATTTTACTTGGTGGGTAAATCGCAAAGATGTTGAAGGCAAAAACATCTTTCAAGGTGGATTCTTAGGTTTGGACAATATTGGTGTATTTGATAGAAGTGCTACCTTGCCTACAGGTGGGTACATCAACCAGGCAGATGGTACGAGTTGGATGGGTACGTATTCCCTGAACATGCTGACAATTGCTATAGAACTAGCAAAAACAGATCCAGCCTATGAAGATATTGCTAGTAAGTTTTTTGAACATTTTCTCCGAATTGCTGATGCCATGGATGGCGTTGGTAATGCAGAAATAGCACTGTGGGATGAAGAAGATGGCTTTTATTACGATGCATTGCATTTGCCTGACGGTCATCAGTGTCCGCTGAAAGTACGCTCTCTTGTAGGGCTGATTCCATTATTTGCTGTCACTACCTTAGAATCAGCCACTTTAGACCATTTCCCAGGTTTTAAGAAGCGAACAGAATGGTTTATTCAGAACCGTCCTGACCTAACACAAAATATTGCTTGTATGCGAGCTAAAGGTGTTGGTGAGAGAAGATTGCTGGCAATCGCTGATCCACCCAGACTCCAACGTATCCTAGAAATAATGCTGGATGAAAACGAATTTTTAGGTCCCTATGGTATTCGTGCTGTTTCTAAAATCCATGCTGAGCATCCCTACATCCTGTCGCTAGACGGACACGAATATCGGGTAGATTACGAACCAGAAGAATCTACTACTGGACTGTTTGGTGGCAATTCCAATTGGCGTGGACCAGTCTGGTTTCCAATCAATTATCTACTTATCGAATCACTGCAAAAGTTCCATCATTTCTTGGGTGATGACTTCAAGGTTGAGTGTCCAACTGGTTCTGGTCAAATGATGACACTCCTAGAAGTGTCTAGGGAATTATCGCAACGGCTGATTCGGACCTTTTTGAGAAATTCTTCTGGTAGAAGACCTATTTATGGTGGAACGGAAATGTTTCAAACCGATCCTCATTGGCGAGATTTAATGACTTTCAATGAATATTTTCACGGGGATATTGGTGCTGGTCTTGGTGCTAGCCATCAAACTGGCTGGACTGGTCTAGTGGCAAAACTGATTCAGCAGTATGGAGAATATGTTGTCGGAAATCAGGAGGGTAGTCTGATCGAATAATTGTTGGAAACTTTGCTAACTTAGCTCTCTGGAATCCCTGTTGAGCAGCTGTGTTAAGTAGATGGTAGATACTCTTGTGCCACTTTACAGAACGGAATGTGGGATGAAGTTTTGTAGGCGATCACCATCCAGATGCTTTCATTCAACTGTTGCAGAGGCAAAATCTCTACCCTTTTGGGGTTGGTAAGGTGTACCATTTTTGGATTAGGCTGCAAGAATCACAGGAGATGGTAGGGGAGGAGGCTGAGACCGTTTGCTTATATCCAAGTCTAATTAATATTTAATCTGTCCCAACTACTTGAAAATCCTGTTTTTTCCCCGGTGCTAGGTTATGTTATCTAAGGTCTATTTCCTGATTTGCTCTAAATCTAATGGTCACTATCTTGTGGCTCATCCTAATGGTAATTCTCAGCCGGATGAATCTGGTTATTTGCTACTATTTAACGAACACTTTGATGCCCTAAGCTATCTAAACACTCATGGTTCCAGTGTAGCATCAAACTGGATAGTAGAATCTATTCCTAGTACTCAGCTAGGAAGATTGCTCAAACGATGGGGTTTTACTGGGGTAGGCATAGTTCAGGAGCCGTTATTACCAAAAATTGAGTTTCTATCCCATTAGTCAATTACCCAGCGCTGACCTCTGACGAGGTACAGCGTGGGCTTGCATCTGAATCAGTGTTTTTCAAGCATTTCTAATCGGGTAATTCGTCACAGTAATGCTGCCCTCATCCTGATAGAGTGCCATAATTGCTGTCTGGCGCTCAACCTGCACCTCCTGTTTGAACAGATATTCATTTAGGCTCGCGCTAACGGAACAAAATCTCCTTAGCTTTTTCCTTAATGTTCAAGTCAATTCCTATGAGGACGATAGCAAGATTGCAGACACACTAATCTCAGAATTCAAACTCACACAAACGCTGATTTTTGAGGAGGCAGAGATAATTAATTAGCAATCAACATGAGTATAAACGCTTGATATTCAACGTTGTATTTTTCAAATAGCGCCTTTTTATATGCTCCTATTACGAATTTCATCTAAAGGGGATACAAACTCACCAGACGTTTTATTAATTTCTGGCTCGTCAGGAATGAATTCAAAAACTAAACGTAAGTGAATTTTTCCAGTCACCCATTTCTTTTCAGGTTCCAGTATTTCAACTTTTGTTCCCTGTTGAAAAAGCTCTTGAGGGCGGATCTGGTTATGAATGGGTATAGCTACTTTGTCTACAAATTCCTTAGTAGAAATGTGTAAGGAAAAATTAGCAGCATTAAAAATTACATTGTTACCATGAAAAATTTGTGTGCCTTGAGGTATTTTAACAATAATACTGTCATCTGCAGGTAATAGTCCGGAAGGTTGTTTTAGTTCATTCATAGATTCAATTGAAGAGTATAACTTTGGATTTAGCTGCTGTGAATACAAAGAGTTTAGTTGGATTGCTCAATCGCGAAGTCCCATGCTGCACTCTGCATTAAGAAATGAACATATCAACTCTTTTTTAACCTTTAGTTATCCTAGAAATATCAGGGCAAATACTTAAAATTTTTTACATAACAAAATGTTCACTACTATCATCATTCACGAGATAACCGGATAGTTATACTACTGCTCATTTCATCCCAGACATTGAACTCTAAAGATCGAACTGCCGCCTAAATCGGGGATCGAGGTGGTGTTGTTTCTGCTGATTACAATTGCGGCAAAGTGTTTGCAGGTTGCTAATGTCATTTTGACCACCGCCAGCAAGCGGGATGATGTGATCGATATTAAGTTCAGTTTCTTGGTGAGTTCTACCACAACTCTGACATTGGTATTGGTTGCGCTCAAACACATATTTTCTGACTTCAGGTGGAATGTGAATCCGGGGTGTTTTACTCATTAGTTTCCCTGCTAATTATCCTTGGGCATCATTTGACGAATATCATCAAGTGGTGAGTTGCCTTGGCTAGCTGATAGTTCACCATTTTCCGTTGTTTCTACATCTTCAAGCTCTTCAGGAGTAAACTCTAGGCTAAATCTAACTTGTCCTCTCTGCTATCTCTTAGCACCGGGCTTCAGGATTTTACATTCTACTCCTTCAGTAAACCATTTTTCTTTTTCTTCCGTTAATCCTCCGCCTTTTTCACATATAAGCGGCATCATCGCTGAGATAAATTCACTGACCGTAAACGTGCGGTTGTTAACTAAAATCTGACCAGAATAGACAGATATAACATTTTCACGGTCTAGTCGCTCAAATTCGTTATTCATTTTCATCTCTTATTCCTTGAAAATCCCCTGCTGTCTATCTTCTGGTATTCTCTCTAAAAAAACATTAGCCAATGGACTATTTGAGGTTAACTGTATACATACGCAGATATAAAGTATAGCCAATACTGTAGATCGCGCACATAATAAGCCAACTTATCTGGATGGATTGGCGTATATCTTTTAGACCTTAACTTCTACAGAGTCCACCATCTCATTTGAGTCAAAAATCCCAACATCGATTGGACGGAGAGTAAAAGTATCTGCTTCGGATAGAACAGAAGTGAAACCGGCTTCATTGATATCAGGCAATAAATGATTAGACAATTGCATTACCTGTAAACAATCATTGATACCGGAAACTGCCCGGCTATAAGCTTCAATTTTTCGTTTAACTGTATTTTGCAACTGACAATTGCTGGTAACTTTATCTTCCGCCTCTTTCTCTAGGTTTTTTTCTAAATAAGCACGGGCATGATTGTATTGTTGCAAAATTTCATTCGTCTGTCGATCAACGGTTGGCAATAAATGAGTTTTGATAGTTTCGTTGATAGTTTGGCGGAAAGTACGTCGAATGGTTTGAGAGACTTTAGGCTCAAAATCTAGCTTCAGCAATTGCCTAATTGCCGGTTCCGCTTCCACCATGCTTTCGCAGTCGTAACTTTGGGAAGTTTGCTGTAAGGTGTGTCGGAATTGATAAATAGAGAACGTACCTTCATCGTAAAATCTAGGGCTCTCCCGCACGAAGCGATCGCATTCCACTTGAGCCGAACTTTTTAAAACATGCTTTACCTGCTCTTCTAGCACATTGAGTCGTTGCTCAATCCCGCTATCATTACCTAGCAATCGAAAAAGCTGACGGTAATAGTCTGACTTACGCACCCGCTCCATCAAGCGATGGAAAAAGCTAGTGGTGACTTCTTGGCAAGACTCCACTAAGATATCCTCCAGTTGATTTGCTAAGTAATAAAGTGCCTCTACTAGAATAGCAATTAAAGGAGCCGTGGCATTGCGAGGATGACTGAGTGTGGAGCGCCTATATGCAGCGGCAACAGAGAATGTATCGAGTAACTCATCTAGGCGACGAATCATCTTCGCTTGAAGTTTGCGAAAATCATCCTCAAACGCTGGGCAACCGTTCGTCACCACCTGGTTAACTTCTTCGGCAATATGGTGTTGATAGTCCTGTCCAATTTGCTGTAGCTGCTGGCTGAGTCGTTCCAGTTCCCGTGCCTTCATCGCTTCAATTTCGCGGGGCTGACTATCCAAGTCTTGCTGCAGAGTTATGTAATGTTTCTGTAAACTGATGCACAATGGTTGGAGGTCATCAGCTAGATTGGCAAACAGCTGAGGTCGCTTTTCTTTTGTAAGATAGCGAGTGATAGCAGAGCGAAACTCCTCAACTCCGCTATCTTCTATCAGCTGTTCAATCAGTGGCATCCCTTGCTCAGCTAAAACCCGCACATAGTTTTCATTTGGTGTCTCATAGCTGTTAACTGAAATCCGAAACTTGCTGAGCTTGCCGGACGTACAATAGCGATTGAATTCGTTCACGAACTGCGGCGTTTCCTCGCGTCCATCCATACCTTTGACGCTCTCGGCAAAGACTGAATCAAGACCAAAGCGATCGCGTCCACTTGTTTGTTTAATCTGACTTCCATAAAATCCCAGTAGACCGCTCGTTTTATATGCTCTGGTTGTATCCCGAAACTGGGAATTCATCAGATCATCCAGTCGTTGTCTTAGTTGCGTGTTATACCAAGTTTCGTCAATCCTGTTGAATACGTAAAAAACGCGATCGCGGATACCCGGATTAGAACGAATTTTCTCCAGCAGTTCCGTTTCTTCTTTCGTCATGTCACCTGCCG
>JAFAVL010000511.1 GCA_019242465.1 Chroococcidiopsidaceae cyanobacterium CP_BM_RX_35
CGCAGACTATGGAGAACTGGTCCTTGAGCTGCCAATTGTTGCTCTACCATCTGAGGCGACAGTTGTTTGGGGATATCAATCTCTCCTTTCTTGACTTCAGTTCCCACTAGCCATCCTGGATGGAGTAATAGCTTACTTACCTCTGGCAGCAGTAAATCTGGCAGCACTTCTCGAATTGGTACACAAGCAATGTCCTGATAATCTGGCTGCCGCAGCCACTTTTTCAAAGCCTGCTTTAATGACTGGTAAGACTGATGTTTTAGCGTTCCCTTCACCCGTTTTAGAGCTCGGCGACGCTGATTGCCTAAGGCAGCTAGCGCGGTTTCCAGGGATTTTTGTTCTGCTTTTGGTAACGCTGGTTTGTACTGGTTCTCCAGTACTTCCTGTAGCACATCTAAATCTCGTAGTGTTCCTAAGCTACGACCAACTTTGCCAATTTTTTTCTCTTGGGCTGGCTTCGGCATAGCTAGTGCTGGAGCGAAACCCATGACAGCACTGCGGAGGCGGCGGATGCCAACTCGCATTTGATGCAAGTCTTCTGGTTCTCGATCTTTTAGCACATCGGCTTCGTGCTTGGTCACTTTTTGAAAGTGCTTTTGAATTGCTAGGGCGGCCCAATCTCCGAGTGTCTTTGCCCTATCTGTACTTAATGTCATGGTGTTCTTGATTTGCTTGTGCTGCAGCTAGATTTAAAGGTTGGTAGAAATTGCTTGGACTGGACAGGTTGGGATGCACTGTTCACAGACAATGCAGCGCGATCGCGTAAATGTCAGTCGCAACGTTTCTGGGTTGAGAGTGAGGGCTTCGGTAGGGCAGACTCCAGTACATAAACCACAATGGACACAGGTGTCTTCGTCAATCAGAATCTCACCCAAAGCCAGGGAAACGCCAATGTTTTGCGCTCGCATCCAATCAATCGCAGCGTCCAACTGATCAATATCTCCCGACAGTTCCAACACTAGCTTGCCAATCTGATTGGGGGCAACAGCAGCGCGGATGATATTTGCCGCCACGTTGAAATCCTTTGCCAATCTGTAGGTGACTGGCATTTGGATGGTGCGTTTAGGAAAGGTTAGCGTTACCCGTTTTTTCACTTCTCAGTATATTGTTTTTGATCGCTCCAATCTCTGTTGTAGCGTATTTGAAGATGTTTTTTGAACCGCAGAGGAGCCAGCCGCGTGCGGGGGTTCCCCCCGTTGAGAAGGGAGCGCCTTGCGGAGCCAGCGCTGAAGACGGGTTTCCCGTCGCAGGCGACTGGCGTTGGGGTTCCCCCCGTTGTAGCGACTCCCGTCGGACTGGCGTGCGCGGAGAGCGCAGAGAGAGAGAAAGAAGGGTGTGGGAGTTTCGTTAAAATGGAGACGAATTTTAATTAAGTTGCGATCGATATCCTATGACTGAAAATTTAGATGAATCGTCGGTTGCGCCTCAGGAGCAGGTGACAGTAAATATGGGGAAGCGTGTTAGAAATCTACTGATTGTTCTAGTCGCAACTGTTCTTAGCCTCGCACTGTTTTTAGGATTTCAAACTCAGACTCACTCGGTTTCTCTTACCAGCTTAGATGAAGAGTCTGTACCGCTGGAGGTAGCTCTTGGCAATGGCAAGCCAACACTGATGGAGTTTTATGCCAATTGGTGTACTGTGTGTCAGGCAATGGCACCAGATATGGAGCAACTGAAACAGCAACATGGCGACTCGGTGAATTTTGTCATGTTAAACGTGGATAACACTAAATGGCTACCTGAGATGCTGAAGTATCGAGTGGATGGGATTCCCCATTTCGTGTTTTTGAACTCAAAAGCAGAGGCGATCGCCCAAACTGTTGGCGAACAGCCCCGTATCATTATGGCGTCGAACTTAGAAGCCTTGGTAGCTGGCTCCCCTCTGCCCTATGCTCAAGGCAGTGGTCAAGTTTCCAGGCTTGCGGCATCAGTTGCTCCCACGAAATCCGAGCCAGACGATCCTCGCAGTCATGGTAGTCAAGTGGTGGATTAGCAAAAGCGGATTTCAGGTATAATATTTCCCACTCTAGATACATGCGTAGTTGGAACAGCCTTTAATTTTTGAGCTGTTCAGCTTCGTTGCTAATTTCTGTAGAAGTTGGGTAATTCGTTATCTCAAAAGCTGGGAAGGAAACGTATGATAAACCGCCCCACTCAAACTAGGCGTATCTGGTTGCGCTGGCTGCTGATACTTCCAGGTATTGGGTTGTTGTGGCCACCTTTCTATAACATCGACCAACCAGAATTGATCGGAATACCGTTTTTCTACTGGTATCAACTACTTTGGGTTATTCTCACTGCTATATTAACAGCCGTTCTATATAAGTTGAAAGCTTAGCTCTGTGCGCATCACTTAATCCTTGAGAGTACCTATGATTGACTGGATATCATTAACTGTATTTATTCTGTTTTTTGTTCTAGTTACAGTTCTTGGATTTGTCGCTGCTAACTGGCATCGCGGCGATCTGAAATTACTCGATGAGTGGGGATTAGCGGGACGGCGCTTTGGAACTGTGGTGACATGGTTTTTAATTGGCGGGGATATTTACACTGCCTATACCTTCATTGCCGTACCTGCTGCCCTCTATGCCTCAGGTGCTTTGGGCTTTTTTGCTGTTCCCTACACAGTCTTAGTCTATCCCTTTGTTTATCTCTTAATGCCGAAGTTTTGGACAGTGGCAAAGCGGCGAGGCTACGTCACGGCAGCCGATTTTGTGCGTGAACGCTTTGGCAGTAGCTTACTAGCGCTGCTTGTGGCTCTGACTGGGATACTAGCTACCATGCCCTACATTGCCCTACAAATGTTCGGCATTGAAGTTTGCATTGCTCAAATGGGCATCCCCGTGGAAGCAGCATTAATTATTGCCTTTGTGATTCTGGCGGCTTACACCTACAACAGTGGACTACGCGCTCCTGCCATGATTGCTTTGGTAAAAGATTTGATGATCCTAGCTGTGATGCTGGTTGTGATCATCTATGTCCCACTCAAGCTGGGTGGATTTAGCAATATTTTTGCTGCTGTACATCAACATGCACTAAAAAATCCTAAAACCTTCCACGAACTTCTAGCACCAGCTCAGTATCCAGCTTATGTCACTCTAGCTCTAGGCTCGGCAGTAGCTCTATTTCTGTATCCTCACTCGCTCACAGGGATTTTGAGTAGTAAAAACTGTAATGTCATCAAACAGAATGTGGCTCTTCTACCCATCTACTCCTTCATGTTAGGGGCTTTAGCACTGCTGGGATATATGGCGCTGGCTGCCAATGTGAAGTTGCCTGAAGCTTATGGGACTAATGGTGCTGTTCCAGCCCTACTCTCCACTATCTTTCCAGGCTGGTTTACGGGGTTTGCCTTTGCAGCAATCTCAATTGGGGCTTTGGTGCCAGCAGCAATTATGTCGATCGCTGCTGCCAACCTGTTCACTCGCAATATCTACCGGGAGTACTTTCGTCCCAACTGTACCACTGAGGAGGAATGCAACGTTGCTAAGCTGACCTCCTTAATCGTTAAGTTTGGGGCTTTGGTGTTTATTCTTGGTTTGCCTACAACAGAAATTATTAACTTTCAGCTACTTGGGGGGGCTTGGATCTTACAGACTTTACCTGCTGTCTTCCTCGGATTGTACACAAACTGGTTTCACCGTTGGGCTCTGATCGCCGGGTGGGCTGGTGGCATGATTGCAGCGACAGAAATGGTAGTTTCCCAAAACTTTAAGCCGATTTTCCCGCTCCACTTCGGTGGACAGAGCGTGTCCATATATATTGGGGTTACTGCCTTGATCGTGAATCTTGGTCTGGTTGTGTTGCTCACACTTATTTGTCGAGCGATAGGGCTGCCGACAGGCAACGATCCGACCTCTCCCGCTGATTATGAAGAGATGCTAGAAACCCCAGCAACACTGCTGTGAAGGAAAAGGGCAGGGGGAATTCTTTAGTGGTGCGTTGGGGATGGGGTTGGTTGGACATGGGGATACCCTCATTTTTGAGGTTCGTGATCGCAATCTGCTGCGTTGACGTTACCACTGCCCGGTGTCCGTATCGCTTGATAGAACACCGGACAATCCGCTTAAAAATCAACCGCATCCCGAATCAACGGGCAAGTCATGCAATGTCCACCACCTCGTCCGCGCCCTAGCTCAGCACCGACGATGGTGACGACTTCTACCCCTTCTTT
>JAFAVL010000034.1 GCA_019242465.1 Chroococcidiopsidaceae cyanobacterium CP_BM_RX_35
CCTTTTCCAATGGCTCCAAAACACAGCAAAGTTAAGTTTCCACTCTGGACATTCCTGAAACAACCTCTGTTTAGTCCTACCAGCAAAGCAATTCTAAATCCTTACCACTTTTGGTGTCTTTATAGAATAAAACTCCTAGAAGACTGCTTGACTAAAGAATGTGACTCCAAAGGTCGTCACTGTAGTTGACATTTACCTAAATTTCAAAGTTAAAGCTCTTGGGAGTCTTTCCGTGTTTCGACCCCAAGAGCTTTTCCGTTCAAACTATTCCTCACACCTGTAGAGAGTGTAGAGCTTCTCGACTAATGTGATGATTGCGTTGAGTGACACTTTTTTTATCGTCACACGAGTTATTGCTTAGGAGCGGTAACAACCCTCCCTTGAGCAGTTCGGTCATTGAATTGTGACTTAGCCAGAGTAGCTAGAGAGCAGGCAATTGGTAAACTAGGCGTTACAAAGATTTCGCGTACAAAACATCTGGGTGCTCTGTATGTTGTAGTCCCTGCCCTTCCAACCCTTGCATAAGGAGTCAATCTTATGTCCTCAATTGGTGTGATCGACAGTATCTGGCGCTATCCCGTTAAAAGTATGTGTGGCGAGACGCTTAATGAGATCTTCGTTGCTTTCGCTGGTTTGATGGGCGATCGCCTGTACGGCATTATCAAAGGTGGCGGCAATCCAGGATTTCCCTGGTATACTGCACGAGACCAAGAATCGCTTTTGCTGTACAAACCACGATATAAGAATTACAGCGTAACTTTGAAACCCAAAGACCTCGAAGCGGCACAAAAAATGGCACCAGGAGTTAATCCTCTCTACCCAGACACTGACCAGTTTTCGGTTGAAGTAGAAACGCCCAAGGGCGATGTTTATAGTGTTGATAGTGAGGGTTTTCTAGAACACTTGAAAACCTTAACGGGTGACAGCACTCTAACACTGCACTTCACGCAAAAAAGCCAGTTTGATTGCCGACCGCTCTCCCTCTTTTCTCTACAAACGTTAGAACTGTTGACAAAAGAGCTAAATATGGAGATTGACAAACGACGGTTTCGAGCAAATTTTTATGTCAAGTGGAACGATGATAAACCCTCGCTCTATGAGAACAACTTGATTGGCAAGCGATTGAAGATCGGTGACATGCTAGAAATCATTGTGCTAGAGCGCGATCCTAGATGCAAAATGATTACCCTAGACCCAGACACCTCAGAAGCTAATCCCAAAATCATTAAGCATGTTGCTCAGTCACATGAGGGATATGCAGGGGTTTACGGAGCCGTTCTGGTTGAAGGTGTCGTCAAAAGCGGCGATCTAGTTGAGCTTCTAGCCTGATAGCAGCAAAACGCTTCGAGTTAATCCTGATTAAGGGTTGTTGCTGAGAAGGTGACAATTCGAGTGTATAGCGCCTAACATTGCCACTTGTATTTCTGTCTTTCCCCCCTTGCCAAGTGCCCCATACAGTCCCACACTGGTTTTGGGAGTTGACTGGCAGTCGGGAGGTTTTTTGTGAAAAACGTATTAGGGATTATTCTTGGGGGCGGCGCGGGCACCCGCCTATATCCGCTGACTAAGCTACGAGCCAAACCAGCCGTACCACTAGCAGGCAAGTACCGTCTCATTGATATTCCCGTCAGTAATTGCATAAACTCAGAAATCTTCAAAATCTATGTTCTAACTCAATACAACTCGGCTTCCCTCAATCGCCATATTGCTCGCGCCTATAATTTTTCTGGCTTTACAGATGGGTTTGTGGAAGTGCTAGCTGCTCAGCAAACGGCAGAAAATCCTAACTGGTTCCAAGGTACAGCTGATGCTGTGCGTCAGTACCTATGGCTAATGAAAGAATGGGAAGTGGAAGATTTCTTAATTCTTTCTGGAGACCATCTCTACCGGATGGACTATCGCCTATTTGTGCAGCGCCACCGCGACACCGGAGCTGATATCACTCTTTCTGTTGTTCCTGTCTCTGAGCGCCCTGCCTCCAGTTTTGGTCTAATGAAAATTGATGGCGCTGGGCGCGTCATTAATTTCAGTGAAAAACCCAAAGGTGAGGCTTTACATAAGATGCGCGTCGATACTACCGTTTTGGGCCTAACACCTGAACAGGCGGAACTCAAGCCATATATTGCCTCAATGGGTATCTATGTCTTTAAAAGAGATGTCTTGATTAAGCTATTGCAAGAATCAGAACAGCCTGATTTTGGGAAGGAGATTATTCCCGATGCGGCAGCTGACCACAACGTCCAAGCCTACCTATTTGATGATTATTGGGAAGACATTGGGACAATTGAGTCTTTCTATGAAGCGAACTTGGCTTTGACCAAGCAACCCCACCCACCTTTCAGCTTCTATGAAGAGAATGCCCCAATTTACACTCGCGCTCGTTACTTGCCTCCAAGTAAGCTCTTAGATTGCCAAGTGACAGAGTCAATTGTGGGGGAAGGATGTATCTTGAAAGAGTGTCGGATCTCTCATTCCGTACTAGGAATACGCTCACGCGTCGAGTCAGGCTGCGTGATTGAAGATTCCCTCCTCATGGGTTCTGACTACTACCAACCCTTTGCCGAACGTCAAGCTAGCTGGGAGAAAGGTACTGTTCCCTTAGGTATAGGTGCCGATAGCAGGATTCGTCGAGCAATTATCGATAAGAACGCCCACATTGGTCGTAACGTACAAATAATCAACAAAGATAGAATAGACGAAGCCGATCGTGAAAGTCAGGGCTTCTACATCCGTAGTGGCATTACTGTCATACTTAAGAATGCAGTGATTACAGATGGAACTATTATTTAGGAGCGTTGGCTGAACTGATTTTGCTGATTGGGCTACCTGGTAGTGGCAAATCAACTCTGACGCAACAACTGCTAGCTGCCGAGCCACGGCGGCTGCTAATCTCTACTGATGCGATCAGATGTCAATTGTTTGGAAACGAAGTCATCCAAGGACCTTGGTTTCTGATTGGGCGGGAAGTGCAGCGCCAATTTCAGCGCGCTGTTGAGCAAATCACCCATACCTCAGCTTGTTCAGAGGCAATCTACGATGCCACCAATACCCAAAGGCGGCACCGCCGAGAGGTTATTGCCCTTGCTCGTCGTGCTGGATTTAGCTACATTACTGGGCTGTGGTTAGATATTCCAGTTTGGCTGTGTCTGGCACGAAATCGTAAGCGGACTCGCCAAGTCCCAGAAGATGTTATCTTCCGGATGCATCGCCAACTCCGCGACGCCCCTCCGACTCCACAAGAGGGTTTAGACCGCCTCATCCGCTACGACTCAAAGGTAGCGGGAGTGGAACTCCCGCTGCTGCTTTGAGCCAGCTCAACTGGCATCAGTACGGAAATTGCGATCGCGCTTTGAGCAAGAACCGAACTAGCCCCTATTTGAGCGTTTGATAGGTTATGGTCAGAGTCAGTCCGACTTAAACTATGCCGAACTTGGTATCGCCCTGCCAAGAGAGTTTGCATCTTGAGGAAAAACCTAATTGAAATCTTTAGAGGAGGAAAGTTAATGGCTGCAACTGACTTTAAAGACTATTACGCTATTTTAGGGGTCAGTAAAACCGCCAATCTGGATGAGATTAAAAAGGAATATCGCCGACTAGCACGGAAGTATCACCCAGACATGAATCCTGGAAACAAACAAGCTGAAACTCGCTTTAAGGAAGTGAGCGAAGCTTATGAAGTGTTATCAGATCCAGAGAAGCGACAAAAGTATGACCAATTTGGTCAGTACTGGAAACAAGTTGGTCAAGGGTGGCCGTCGGGTGGCGGTGCCAACGCGGGTTTCGACAATATTGAGTTCGGTAAGTACAACAGTTTTGATGATTTCATCAATGAACTTTTAGGTCGCTTTGGTGGTCCTAGTGCTGGGGCTACTGGCAATGGACGACGACAGAGTTATACATACCGCACTTCTACCAGTGGTCCAACTGGATTTAGTGGTTTTGATGACTTCAGCGGTTTCGCTGGTGCCGAGCGGGCAGCAAGCTCCATCCCTGATAGTGAAGCGGCTATTTCTCTGAGTTTTGCTGAGGCGTTTGGGGGTGTGCAGAAGCGAATAAATTTAGGCACGGAAGTCATTGATGTCAACATTCCTCGTGGGGTGAAGCCGGGTGGTCGCGTCCGTATCCGGGGGAAAGGTCGACTTAACCCTTACACTCAACAACGGGGCGATTTGTACTTAAAGGCAGAAATCTCACCTCACGCGTTCTTCCAATTCGAGGGAGATAACATCGTCTGTGAAGTGCCAATTGCGCCGGATGAAGCTGTTTTAGGAGCCTTAATTGAGGTCCCAACACCGGATGGCATGGTCAACATTAACATTCCTGCTGGTATTCGCTCTGGGCAATCACTAAGACTGCGCGGTAAAGGTTGGCCTCTACCTAAAGGTGGGCGCAGCGATCAGTTAGTGAAGGTTGCCATTGTACCACCGAAAACTCTCAGCCAAGACGAGCGAGAATGCTACGAAAAAATCCGTGCTATCCGTAGCTCCAATCCTCGCAGTCACTTGCAACAGGTTAAGCTCTAAATTTTGGATTTTGGACCCAAGGGTTTGTGTTTCTCTTGCAAAAGACGCTGCTTTGAACGTGATCGCTTGCGACTTGGATGAGCGGATTTGATCCAAGTCTAGAATCCAAGTTCAGCTGATAGCACCTAGCAGAGTCTCAATGCTGGCGTTATTGGACAGAAAAGAAAATAGATGTTTGTAGCGAAGTTTGCCCTCACTATCTAACACGAACTGGGCGGGTAGAGGTGCTCCTAATGCTTGACCTATATTGTATGCATGGAAGACACGGCATTTAGGGTCACTGAGCAAGGGCATTTTTAGCCTCAAGTCATTAACGACTATTTGACTCTGCCGTCCGTCAGTACTCGTAATCATCAAAACTTCTACACCTCGACTGACAAATTGTTCGTAGCTTTCATTCAAAGCTTTGATATGAGGAAAGCACAGAGGGCAGTACTGCTTCTCGGTAAAAATTCGAGTAAAAGCGAGGATGACTGGTTGCTTCCCCTGATAATTTGATAACTTTACTACCTGACCGTTGGTAATATCTGGCAGTTGAAAGTTTGGCGTCGAGTCTCCCAACTGCAAGTCATTGGCAGCTGGGATAGGCAAAAGATTGCGGAAGAAGCGCTCATTCAACAAACCACTAAAATCGTTGGAGGTTAGCATAGAGCGTTGGTTTTGTTTTGTTTCAGTTTAGAAAAAGCGCTAGGGCTAGTCATGATTCACCATTTACTAGCCCTATTTTCGGCTTTACTTTAGACGCTGGCAAAGAAGACTTTCGACTTCACTGGGTCAGGGTTCATCGTCTTATCACCCGGTTGCCAGCCAGCGGGGCAGACTTCATCGGGGTGAGCCTGAACATATTGGATCGCTTTCAGCGTTCTCAAGGTTTCCTCAACACTGCGCCCAAAGGACAGGTTGTTGATGGTTGCGTGCTGAATAATGCCATCCTTATCGATGATGAACAGCCCTCGCAGGGCAACACCAGCTTCTGGATCGAGAACATTGTATGCAGCGCTAATTTCTTTCCTGATATCGGAAACTAGGGGATAGTTAAGGTCGCCGACACCACCCGACTTGCGATCACTCTGAATCCAGGCAAGGTGAGAAAATTCACTATCAACGGAGACGCCGAGGATTTCAGTGTTAATTGGCTTAAATTCTTCGTAGCGATCACTGAAAGCGATGATCTCAGTTGGGCAAACAAAGGTAAAGTCTAGTGGATAGAAGAACAGAACGACGTACTTGCCGCGATAGTCGGACAGTTTGATGGTTTTGAATTCCTGGTCAACCACAGCTGTTGCTGTGAAGTCAGGGGCTGGTTGACCAACGCGGAGGCATCCTTCTGCTGCGTAAGTTAGAGACATTAACTGTTTCTCCTTAAGTTAGATGTTATGCACAACTGCTATGCCAGGGGTACCATTTGGATTGCCCACGCACGCAATAACTGTTGGTTACGAACTGTTACAACTATATCATAGTCATAACGATTTTGATCTTGTAGGAGCGCGTTGCTACTACCTCTGGCAAACCGTTAAATGGCAACTACGCAGCTTCCCCACCAACTACCACATTACGAATCCGCAGACTCGGACCACCACAACCAACAGGTAAGCCGTTTTGTCCCCCCTTACCACAACCACCGGATTCATCCCAATAGAAGTCATCACCAATCGCTTCAATATCAGCTAGAGTTTGGAAGACATTACCGGAAAGGGTAACATCTCGGACTGGTTCAGCAATTTGCCCATTGCGAATCATCCAGGCTTCTGCGGCTGAGAAGGTGAACATTTCCCCATTCGTCATTCCTCCTAGCCAATTGCGGGCATAAACCCCTTCTTTGATATCGGTAAATAGGTCGGATACAGGTGTTGTCCCTGGAGCAATCCAAGTATTTGTCATGCGGACAATCGGGGCGTAGTGGTAGTTGAGACAACGAGCATTACCTGTCGGCGCTTCTCCCAATCTCCCAGCAGTTTCGCGAGAGTGGAGGCGTCCTACCAAAATGCCATCTTTTATAAGTTGGGTTGTGGTGGCGGGTGTACCTTCATCGTCGTAGAAGTAGCTACCACGATGACCCTCAAGAGCAGCACCATCAAATATCTGCAGTTCTTTTGGACCAAACCGACGACCGATGCTCATCACTTCCAGCAGTTCTGGGTTTTCATATGCCATATCTGCTTCCGATAGATGGCCAAAGGCTTCGTGGACAAATAAACCGCTGAGAATTGGGTCTATAACCACACTGTAAGTATTACCTTTAACTGAGGGCAGAGATAAGGCAGCCACAGCTCTATGAGCAGCACTGCGGACTTGTTCATCTAAACCAGTTAAATCTTCATAGGCTGTGCGGGAGCCAGTGGTTTCTCGTCCAGTTTGAACCGTGTCGCCATTTCTTGCAGTCGCAGCAAAGCGCATTTCTAAGTCCATCCAAGACTGCTCAATGAGCGTACCTTCTGAACTTGCAAGGATAACTCGTTGAACACTGTCACCATAACGCACGGAGGTTGTGGTAATTCGAGCATCAACGCTCTTCAGGATTTCCGTGTAACGGTCGCATAGTTCCTTTTTCCGCGCTAGAGAAATTTGGCGAGGATCGCTACCAGTCAAAGGTATCTGACAGCTTGCCTGTACCGCCTCTATCGGAGCGAGTTGAGTTTCTTCGTCGCCAACTATTTTCGAGGCTGCGATCGCTTCTTCTATCCGTTCGGTAATAGTCGATAGCTGGTTAAAACTGCTCAATCCCCAACCGCCTTGATGACAGACTCGAATTTGTCCGCCGATCGAGATGCCCTCGCTGAGGGTTTCTACCTTATCGCCACGCAACAAGATATCAGTCCCTTCAGCTTCTTCGAGTCGAATGACCAAATAGTCTACTTGGGAGCCATAACGGGAGATGAGGTCAGAAAGTAAGTTTTTGGCGTCAGCCAGTAATGTCGGCATGGGAGGCAGCAACAATGACGAACTGCCTTTATTTTGCAATTAATCTGCCCGTCTGTCGCATTTTGGTTTAGAGAACCTTTGAAGGTGCCTCTATTTATTATCATCTTTTAGACCAAGCTAGGGCGATCGCCCTGCTTGTTGCTAAGCTGTACAATCGTTCTTCATCTGGAGTTGTAGCTCTAGACATTCATTCGATTTAGAGAAGCTACTATGCCAACCGCTACCTTGCCTACTTGGGGAGTTCGCTGGCGCATTCCCATCGTCCTCGCCGTAACGGTGTTTGTTAACTTCCTAGATCGCACCAATCTCTCACTGGCGCTACCCCGCATCGCGCAAAACTTTGGTTGGAGCGATCGCCAGGTTGGTGCAAATGGTGAATGGTTACTGGGTGCGTTCTTTCTGACATATGCATTGTCGAATATGCTGCTCAGCCCAGTTGCAGAGCGGTTTGGTCCCAAACGCAGTACGATCGCTGCTATTATGGCGTTTTCCCTATTTACTATTCTGAGTGCGCCACTGGGACAATCACTTACTGCACTGATTGTCCTGCGACTGCTTCTAGGACTTGGTGAGGGTGTTCATATCCCAATGCTGAGTGCAATCACTAGCCGCTGGTTTCCAGTGAGTGAACGCTCAAGAGCCAATGCGATCTGGGCTGCAGGGATTACACTTGCCATTGCCACCGCACCACTGCTCATTGTCCCGCTAATCGACGCTATCGGTTGGCGTCCTACATTTGCTGTACTTGGCACAGTTGGCTTGCTGCTGTCAATTCCGCTGGTTTTGCTCCTGGTACAGGATGAGCCACGCCACAACTACAACGTGAACGAGACTGAGCTAGCATATATTTGCGCTGGACAGGGGCTAGGTGATGGTTCAGCGATGAGAACATCTATGGGCTATGTGAGCAATTGGCGATTCTGGGTAATTGTCCTTGCGGGCACGCTCAATGCCTTCTGTGCTTTTGGTACGCTCAATTGGCTACCGACCTACTTCAACCGTGCTAAGGGAATCGACTTTGAGCGCTTAGGATGGCCACTGGCACTGATTTTTGCTACAGGTATCGCAGGAATCGCCTTGATGGCCTACTTAGGTGATAAGCTGCAGCACCGAACGCTGCTTGCAAGTGTAGGTTTTCTGGTAGCAAGTGTGATGGTCTACATTGCATCAAGCGTCAACACGCTGGGACTCTTGGTGCTATTCTTCGCGATCGCTGTATTCTTTCAAAGCGCCTATGGTGCCCAAGAATACGCTATTGTTCAACGCCTGTTGCCAGCTGACCGAGTTGGTGCTGGCACTGGACTTTATAATGGGCTTTCAGTACTGTTTGGTGGCGTTGGCGGTTCGCTGATCCCAGGCTCGATAGTTGCCACTACTGGTAATTTCGACGCTGGAATTTGGAGTGTTGTCGTAGGCGCTTTGCTTGCGGCTTTGGTTATGTTTGTGTTGTCACGGATGGTCGATTATTGAGCGACATTGTTAGCAAATCTGTTTCCCTAAAAATGGACTTTCGCGTAGATATAAAATGAGAGAACCACCAGTAGATAGCCAGATGTTTTTAACAGAGTCTAGATTGTGCAACGCAAACCTACACTAGAGGAGATTCGTACAGCAACCGGGAAGACTGTTCCAGATATCGTTGCACCAGACTTACATGTTTTGTTCTGTGGCATCAATCCTAGCCTCTACAGCGCAGCAGTTGGACATCACTTTGCCCGTCCGGGAAATCGCTTCTGGCCAACGCTGCATCGAGCAGGCTTCACAGAGCGATTACTTGCACCGTCAGAAGATGGCGATCTGCTGAAATCTGGCTATGGTCTAACAAATATTGTGGAGCGGGCTACAGCAAGGGCAGACGAACTAGGCGCGGAAGAACTAGTTATAGGTCAGCAACAGTTGGCAGTCAAGGTACAGCATTATCGACCACAGTTTCTGGCTATTCTCGGTATCAGCGCTTATCGAACAGAATTCAATCGCCCTAAAGCAGTTATGGGGCAACAGGACAAGTCTCTGCACAGTGCAGTCGTCTGGGTACTGCCTAACCCCAGTGGGTTAAATGCTCATTATCAACTGGAAGATCTCAAGCGGGTATACCGAGAGTTGCTAATTGCGATGACTTGGAGTAATCCCTAGTTATTAACCCTGAACTCGGTGAGTAAGTAATTTCTTTTGTATAGAGTCATAAGCTATTTGCATCCAAAAACTTATTAAAAAAATTAATGGAATACTAACTATAAATAAGGAAATAAATCTTATATTACCTGTAGATATGTGGTGGACAATCCAATTCCAGACAGGTCCTCTGGTAATTATTGTCAACATAGGACGATGGAACAAAAATACTGAATATGAAGCAAAGCTTAGGGCTGACAACAGAGGTACTAATCTTTGAAAATATTTCCAATGCTGTTCAATAAACAAAAAGATATTCAGGACGACGAAAAAAAAGCATATTCGGCTAAATGTTGTGATAGGGTAACGTATGTATTCCGACAGACTATATAGCAAGGATATCTGAGCAAGTATGATGAAACAAGTTAATAAGATTATGACTAACGTTACTACAGAAAAAGTTGAGTATTTCGTCATCCTCCGCATGTATGCATCTCTAGCTATATTCATGCCTAAAACAAACTCGACAGAAAAACTCAGAAAAGAATCGCGTATATATAGTCCTCTACTAGCAAGCATTATCCCTAATGCATAAAGAGAAATAGCAAAAACGTTTAATATAAACAATCCTTTTTTTTGAAAAAGCAATTTATATGCTAAGGGGAAAAATAGGTAACATTGGACAATTAGACCGACAAACCATAAACTTCCAGGATTATGAGAAAAATCCTGGAAGAATGTATGGATAAAAATTAGATGAGCTAACAGATTCATCGGTTGAATGAAATCAACAATTAGCAAGTAGGCAAATAAAGCTATATAGTATAGCGGGATTAACCTAGTAAAGCGCTTCCAGAAAAATGGGATAACCTTAACATCAGCTGCATTTTTAGTCAGTAGGCTATAGGTTAAACCAAAACCCGACAAAATAACGAAGCCAGAAACTCCTGCTCCACCCCATTCAGGCCAGGTTTGCCAAAAGTGAGGGCTAAACTCTGCTTCTAAATACTCTGGTAAGTGAGTCAATAGCACACAGAGAATCATGATCACCTTAAGCCCATCAATGTACTCTAGCTTGGTGGGAATTGAACTTCTCATGATCTAATTCGCTGAAAAAGCAGTGTATGATTTTATATAGCTTAACAATAAACTTTTGATGGAATGGAAGAAGCTTCTAACTAGGCAAAGACTAGGCAAGGATACTGTAGACAATCCTGTCATTGCACGTACCTCCTTTCAAAGAGACTGCGATCGCTTAGTTTTTTCTTTCCCTTTTCGTCGGCTCAAGGACAAAACGCAGGTTTTCTCTCTGTCAAAGAACGATTATATCCGCACTCGCTTGATTCACAGTATAGAAGTCTCCTGTGTTGGTCGCTCTCTAGGCACCTTGGTCGGGTATGAAATAAAAAATAGACATCGACTCAACGATTTTAGCGCTTCGGACTTCGGCGATATTGTCTCTGCTGCCTGCCTTGCTCATGACATCGGCAATCCGCCATTTGGTCATGCTGGAGAGGACGCAATCCGCAGCGGCTTTAAATTTTGGTACGACACGGTTGAGGCAGCCCTTACGGAGCCGGAAAAAACTGACTTCGATCTATTTGAAGGCAACGCTCAGGGCTTTCGCATCCTCACGCGCCTAGAAATGCGGGCTAGAGCAGGTGGGATGCAGTTAACCTGCCCAACTATAGCTGCTTTTACAAAGTACCCCAAGGAATCCTTAATTCCATCTAGTGTTCTAAGCGGTTATACAGGGAAAAGCACGACCAAATACGGATTCTTTCAGTCAGAGAAGAACTTGTTTGCTGCGGTGGCAGAGGCAGTTGGACTTATTCGTCGTCATTCGGAGTTTGCGTGGTGGGTACGTCACCCTCTAACCTTTTTAGTTGAAGCTGCTGACGATATCTGCTATCAAATTGTCGATCTAGAAGACGGTTTCCGCATGGGATATATTCCCTTCAACATAACTAAGGAGTTACTCAACGAAATTGCCCAACACTCAAACCTCAAACAGCAAGTTGAAAGCGAAGAAGAAACAATCAAGTTTCTGCGCGGTATTGCAATCAATAGCCTGATTGAAGAAGCTGCGAGAATTTTCCTCGAACATGAACCAGACATGCTGACTGGAAAGTTTGACCGCGAATTGGTGTCAATGAGTACCTACGCCAACAGCCTGAAGGAAATCCAGAACGAAACTCAAAACAGAGTTTTTATCGACACAGATATCATCGGGATGCAGCTCGCCGGATACGAAGTTCTCGGTACCTTGTTCTCAGAGTTTGCTAACGCCGTCATGTTTCCCAGCAGTAAAGGTAAGCTGCTCAAGGGAATGCTCCCTCAAAAATATCGCCCATCTGATGATGAAAGCTGCTACAACAAGCTTCTTAAGGTCACTGATTATATTTCTGGTATGACCGATTCATATGCAACCAGTCTGTTTCAGCAGTTGAGGGGTATTTCTTTAAAGTGAGTGATTAAAGAAAAAAGGTTTAATTTTTTTCACTCACATAATTAACCTGATGCTAGTGGTCGGGAGCTAGCTGCGAGCGCTAGTATTTTTAATAGGGCAGTTCGACTGCTAAGGTCTTATTCAGCACGATGAAAACATTACTAACACTTTTTCGCCAAGAACGGAGACAGCTTGAGACAGAGATTGAGCAAACAACTAGTCTACAGCAAGTCGTTAGGCTAGTTCAGCACCAACTTGATACACTTGAGCGCAGCTACATCGGTGAGTTGAGTGTGAATCGAGTCCGTTTGGTTAAATTTTTTCTAGACACACTACGGCATTCTCTAACTACTCTTTCTGCTGCTAATGAGACGACGGATATAGCTTCGGCGGAGGCTGAGCCAACTACTAAACAACCTCCACGCTCCCTCAACAGCTTCATTCTGAAACTGCTGCAGGTACTTGCCTCTGTAGGTATTTTCGTTTCGTTGTTCTCGTTAACTCAGGATAGCCCTGGTGCCTGGATGGTTATCTTATTGATATCTCTGCTTGTGGGTCTAGAATTGGTACTCCAATTCAACAAAGATAACCCTCCTCCCATCGGCTTAACTCAGCCAATAAAAGCTGCTCAACCGCTGCTGCAGGTAGATAGCAAACTCCTTCTAGACGACCTAGCTGAGGCTTTTGACAGAATTGACCGTGTAGTTGCTCAAACCGAAGGAGTACAAACGCTTGGCTCTAGTGGAATAGAAGAGGTGCCAGAACTGCTGGATTTTCTTCAAAAGCTTTGGAGCGCATCATTTCTGCAAAATTCTCAGATGACGCTCGAACTCACCAAACTTATTCCACAGATTTTACTGGAGCAGGGAATTCAAGTCCAGAATTATCAACCAAACGATGAGCAAAGTTATCGGGAGTATTTTGACTTCGAGCCCAGTATTGATCGCTCCACCAAAGATTATGTCACCTTAGCTCCCGCCTTGTTGAAGGGTGAACGTCTACTTCGGCGCGGTCGGGTCATTGAGCCAGCACAGTTTGAGGCTAGAACATAATCTACATTGGTTAGAGCATTTTATTGCTCGTAGTTAAGAGTTTTCCCTTCAGGTTAGGATTAAGGGACAGGATGAGTATGGAAGTTACAGAAATCATTGGGTTTGATCTGGGGCACGGCGAAACAGCTGTGGCGAAGGTGAAGGTAGATAGCATCGAGACTCCAGAGATGCTCGAAATCAATCACAAGAAGAGCCAAATCACTGCTATTGGCTGGCATCCTGAACTCGGTACTCTGATCGGCGAACAAGCCTTAATCCAGGCTGGTGTTACCCAGCTCCAAATCGGATTTAAGCAAAAACCAAACAATGATTTAAATTCCAGGCGGACAATCCGCAGTTTTCTGGCAACCTACTACCACCTTTTGCAAGACAGCAAACAAATTGAAACTGGAGGAGCCAGCAACTTTTACATTGGTTGCCCCTCTGGATGGTCAGTTGAGGAACGGGAGGAATACCAACAGCTACTTAAGGAATCTGGTATTGAGCTGTTGAGCGTCGTTCCCGAGTCGCGGGCAGCGATGATGCAAGCTAGGGAAGCTGGGAAGCTGGACTACAGTGAACTCAATTCCGCAATACTCATTATCGACATTGGCTCTTCGACCACAGATTTTACCCTCGTCAAGAGTTTATCCGAAGTCCCGCTCGATTTCGGGCGTAACACTCTAGGAGCAAGCTTGATTGACAAAACGATTTTTGCTCGGACTTTGGCAAACCATGAGCAGAAGACATTACTCGCAGAAGTGTTTGAGAAATATCCGCATCACAAATTCCGTTGTGAACTCCAATGCCGTAGGGCTAAGGAAGACTACTTTGCTAATGAAAGGCTATACGGTGATCCTCAATCATTCGCACGCGGCTTCGAGTCTATTACCCCACAAATTTACTTTATCCCCCAAGTCAACAAACTGATTATGGAGGAGGTCTTGAATCAGCCCCTACCTGAACTGGAACACAAGAGTTGGGTTCAGGCTTTTCGAGAGGCAGTGAGCGAGGCAAAGCACAAGCTTAAAACACAAGGCATTGTACCGAAAGTTGTGCTGATGACTGGCGGCGCATCTCGTATGCAGTTTACTCGTCAGATTTGCGAGGAGTTCTTCGGTGAACCAGAAACGCAGGTACGTCCCGATCCAGAGCCGGAGCGGTGTATTGCTATGGGGCTAGCGCGTGTAGGACGCTGGGAACAGCGTGCTATGGCATTTAAAGAAGAGGTCAACAAACTATGCGAATCGCAGAAGTTAAAAGCTCTCGTTGAGAAACAGATTCCAGAACTGGTCAAACTGCTGAGTGAGCCGCTGACGCATGGTTTACTTGAAAACGCAGTTAAACCTAGTCTTAAAGACTGGCAAAAAAATCAAATCAGAACTCTAGCTGACCTCGAAGGCTCCATTGAGAACCGGGCGGAACAGTGGCTTAAAAGCAATCAGGCGAGGCAGATAATCAATGCTAAATGTGTCGCATGGTTTAATAGCAAGCTCCAACCTGACTTAGCCGCACAAACTGACCCTATTTGTCAAAAGTTTCAGATTCCTAAAGGCATCTTGAGGTTCGAGGATAGTATTGACCCAAGCGTCGTCAACCAAGTACTCTCCTTTGGAGATGACATCCTTACCACAACAGTGGCGGTTCTCATCAATTTAGTGATTGCTGGGGGCGCTATTGGGAGCCTCATTGCACTGCTACTAACTGGTCACTTAATCTTGCCGATCGCACTAGTGTATGGTGCAGCCTTTCTGGGTGCAGGAGTGCGGCTAAACCGGGAGAGTATCGAAGATGCGATCAAGAAAAATCTAGATATCCCTAGTTGGGTTCGTTTTATTTCGTTGGGAGATAGCAGAATTGACAAGATCTGCGAACAAATGAAGCCGGAGTTAGAGTTTGGGCTCAAAGAAAAAATGACACAAGAACGAGAGACTTTTGACGAACTGATTGGGAAAGTTGGGCAAGAGCTGAAAAAAGCTCTGTACACCAAGGCAGAAGAGGCAATAATTTTAATTCAATGAGATTCTCTAGTTGTTAACCACTCTCAGCAACAACTCCTTGCTTTCCTCTGTCTTCAAAGAGAATTCAAACTAACCAGTGACTTGAACTGGAATTTTTTAAATTGTTGATTAGAGAGACATAGAGACAAATCAGTAGAGTGGACGTTGTTAACTCTACTGATTTGACAAGAAGCATAATAAGCAGAATTGTTTGCTCAATACGCTTCTCTATTAGCGTTCTCTTCTTTCTTGAGAATGACCCAGACTGCATGAACACTGCCGGGAAGCCAACCTAAGACAGTCAGAGCAATGTTAATCA
>JAFAVL010000044.1 GCA_019242465.1 Chroococcidiopsidaceae cyanobacterium CP_BM_RX_35
AGCTCAAAGCTGGCGCAAAGTACTGCTGGAAATCTTGCTCAAAATCCCGTTCTAGACGTAATTCGCATAAGAGTAACCGCAGCAACCCTGGTAGATTCTGCACCGTCGAGCGCCAAGGCGGACGACTAAACTTAGCTCCCCTAGTCAAGAACTCCAGACTTTCAGGTGGTAAACCCATAAGCCGAAAGATCTGCCCCAACAGCGAAGCATTAAAGTAGGCGCGGGAATAGTGCAGCGTTGCTGTAGCGTTAAAGTCTAAGCCCTCAACGCGATCGCCCAAAACTACAGCAAAGATCTCTCCCCAAACCCCACAAGTTAGTGGACGATTGATCGACCAAGTCAACGGGCAAATGAGTCCTGGAATGACTTCTGCCGCAATTTTGCGTGTCCAGATGGGCAGCAGCGTCGTAATCGGGCGCGATTGCAACAACCACAACGTCTCACCGTCATAGCTCCATTCGATATCCTGTGGCACACCATGATAATGGCTCTCTAATTGTCTTGCCAAGCAGGCAACTTGCCGGATCAACTCCGACGGCACAACTCCTGTTTGCTGGAATTGTAGCTCTACGGCAGAAACGCGATATTGCTCTGGCGTCACTTGCCCAGAAACAACCCTTGAGGCATCACCTGGTAGAGCCTCAATCACAACCACATCTTCTTGCTGATTGATGGGATCGCGGCTAAAAGCAACTCCTGAAAAGACACCACGGACTTGTGGTTGAATTAGCACTGCCATAGCAGCAGCTTCTATTCCGCGTTCGTGACGGTACTGAAGCGCAGTGGTTGCCGAGTAGGAAGCTAAAACCTGCGTGATCGCTTGTTGCAATCCCTCTTTGTTCGTGACGTTCAAAACAGTTTCGTACTGCCCAGCAGCCGAAGCCTGTTCTGAGTCCTCCCCTACCGCTGAGGAGCGCACGACTAAAGGCTCTGTCTCTTGGACTGGGAGCAATTTGATTAAGGATTCTGGGCTAGTGCCAACAGGAAGTATCCAGCCTGGAGGCACAGGGAAGCCACTGCGCTTGAGCTCCGATAAAGTTGTAGCCTTTTGACCAGCTCTCCTAGCATCCAATGGAGTATCTAGCGAGAGGACGGCTTCACGCCCACGGAAAAAGCGAAACAAACCCTTTGCCGCGCTTTGTCCCGCTGGTGCCGGGAGATCCAAGTCGTCAGGGATTTGTTGATAAACCCAGCCTAGCAACAATGCTAGAGCGATGGCAGCTCCGATTCTGTCTGGTTCTTGCAGGTGCAGCAGTGCCGTAATGAGGGGAAACAGCAACAAAACTCCAAGTCTTCCCAGTTGTCTAGAGCGCAGAATAGTAAAGCTAATACCACCAAGCAAAAACACCAAACCTGCTACTCGCCAATCATGCACCACAAATCCCCAGACGACATTTGTTGTCCCAGCTCCTTTGCCAATCCAGTAACGACCGACAACCAATGCGAACAGGGCAATTAACTCCCAAGCAGGAACACCTGGAAAACAGGTACGAGCCAGCAAGACGGCGGCAATTCCCTTAAAAGCTTCAGAGAGGACTGCCAGAATCCCGGCTAGCTTGCCACAGTGGTAAAAAGCAGCTGAAACGCTGACGTTGCCAGTGCCAACCTTACTCAACTGCTGACCAGTAAGTACATAGGCGCTCCAGCTAATCAAAGGCAGTCCACCTAAGAGAGGGCAGACAATAGAAATGATTATGGCACCCAAAACTTGCGGCGAAGTCACTCAATCAGTTGATATATGCTGCTTGTAGCGCCCAAAAGATGAGAGCGCCAATTGATCCCAAAATCAAGAAGGTTGAGATGGCAACTGCTTTCGGGCTATCCGCGCCCTTAAATTTCATGATTCCCCGGTCTAGATCTGACATAGCCTGGCAATTCTCCTTGCTACAGAAACACTATAGCGACTTTGAGTAGAAGTGAGTTTTGGTGAATCTATTGCTAACCCATCACTTTGATTTTACACTTGCAATTTTCCTACTTAATCAGTATTTGGAAAGTAGACTGGCTGTCAATCCTGACTAGTGATTCACAGGTTCGGGTTCATAAGTCATAGCAGATGTTTGTTCAATCACCTGAGCCTGAAGGGTGGGATGTTTTGAAGCTGCCGGGCTAAGCCCTGCTGTCCCAGCCACAGTAATGAGAGGAGCTTCGACCAAGCTAATTGTTCCTCTGAATCTAGAAAGCCTAGATTGCTACAACAGAAGGATTAAGGTAGTTAAGCTCTAAAGCTTGCTGTTGCCAAGCTTGACCGTCTAGGGCGACTTGCTCAATTAAACTTGCCAGTCGCAGGGCTTTAAGTGCCTGTTCGCCACCAACAGAAGGCTTATTCCCACCGCGCACGCAGTTAACAAAGTGTTCCAGTTCGGCACAGAGCTTGTCAATGTTACTAGTATAAACTTTTTCAATTAAACCATCTTGTCGGTAAAGGACCTGGCCATGCTCAGTTACACAGTTAGCAGTTGTCTGACGATGAATCAGAATTTCGTTGTTAAGAAAATCTGCTTCAGTTAGGGAGTTTTTGCAATGAGCAGCGATGCGGCGGATTTTACGATGAGTCACTTTGCTAGCTGTCAGGGTAGCAACAATACCGTTGGCAAAGCCTAAGGTGGCAGTGACGTAAAAATAGCCAGAGTCAGCAGCGTGACTGCCACTAGCTGTCAGTTTGATGACTGGTGCAGCAGCTAACTCCAACAGTAGGTCAATATCGTGAATCATCAGATCTAGTACGACCGACACATCGTTTGCCCGTTGAGAATAAGGACTCATACGATGGGCCTCTAAAGCCAGCAGTTCCTCTGTCTTCAGCACTTTGCTGAGTTCCTGAAAAGCTGGATTGAAACGTTCAATGTGACCGACTTGCAGGATACACTGAGACTCAGCTGCTGCATTCACCAGAGACTCGGCTTCAGTAATACTGGCAGCAATCGGTTTCTCAATCAAAACGTGAATTCCTGCCTGAAGACATGCCATACCGACACCATAGTGTAGGCGAGTGGGAACAGCAATGCAGACAGCTTCCACATGTGGTAAAAGGTCGCGGAAGTCTTCAAAAAAACGCACTCGATACTTACTAGCAGTGTCGAGTCCCCGCTCGATATTGATATCTGCAACACCTACTAGCTCAACATCTTTAAGCAGACTGAGTACGCGGGCGTGATGTTGTCCCATATTACCCACTCCAATTACACCAATTCGGAGTGGTTGAATTTGGTTACGCTGTAGATAAAGGTTTGGTTGTCCCATCGGTATGCTATCTTGCACTCTTTTCTTCTCCTCCTCCTCCACCAGAATGTATAGATGCGAGTAAGACGCACCTATAGTTAGTGGCTAGTTATGAACCTGCTCAAAACATCCAGATGGTACCATGGTGATTCGTTATATCTAGGAATAAGTCCAAGTCGCCCCCAGGTTCTAGTCCTCTGTTTTGTTTCAGGCACGGTCAGCCCTCACCATATTCTGATTTTGCTGCTTCTAGTAGCGATCGCCACATGTGTCACTTTTTCGCCCGTCCATCAAGTTAGGATAATACAGTTTTGGATTTTAGCTGAGCTTTTGGCTCAGCTGTTAAAGGAGAAGCTAGTTAGTGTTAGCAGTTGTTTTATTATCTGGGGGATTGGACTCGGCAACAGTTCTATATCAGGCTAAAGCTGATGGCTGTGAATGCTCTTGCATTTCATTTGATTACCAACAGCGACATCGGCGAGAGATAGAGTCAGCCAAGGCGATTGCTCAGTCTGCTGCTGTACTGGAACACCAGATAGTAACATTTGACTTGAGTCAGTGGGGGGGTTCGGCTTTAACGGATCGCAGTATTGACTTGCCAAGTGATCGCTCCCTGACAGAAATGGCTCAGACTATCCCTATCACCTATGTCCCAGCTAGGAATACCATCTTTTTGAGCTTTGCCCTAGCCTACGCCGAAACGAGAAGCGCCCAGTGGGTTTACATTGGTGTTAATGCTCTGGATTATTCTGGCTATCCAGATTGCCGCCTTGACTATATTCAGGCAATGCAAGAAGTTTTTCGTTTGGGAACAAAGCAAGGTCGCGAGGGACAGGCGATCTCTATCGCTACGCCTCTAATAAACCTCAAGAAAACTGAAATTATTCAGTTGGGCAATCAGTTGGGAGTTCCTTGGGAGCAAACCTGGTCTTGCTATGCTGGCGGCAACATCGCTTGTGGCATTTGTGATGCCTGTCAGTTAAGGCTAGCAGCATTCGCTGAACTGGGATTACAAGACCCACTACCTTACTTAGAAAGATAATAAGGAGTTGCCTCCGTACAGGATGCTGACATCGCAGGCGGGGTTCGTAGCATTAAGCTTTCTGACCTTGAGGTGTTGCCTGATCCAACCTACAAGCAAGTGCATTTATCAAATTTTTTTATGTGAATTACTTGACATTATTGATAAATACTGTACTCTCTTTTAAAGACAGTGATTATACTGGCAAACAATTATAAATTGCTAAATGCTGTCCTCTTTAAATGTAGTGATTACACTGGTGATAGTTTTAGGACTTAAATATTAGTATCAATGTATTCAAGAAGATCTTACCTCTGTTTGCATACTTTATAGAAAGATTAACGACTACAACTGCTTAGTATTGGCTCGACAAAGAATGATAGCTTTAGCAGCAAGTAACTCTGCTAACCATGTCAACGGTTGACTGCGGAAGGCGGTCATAAAACTCGTAATTCATTTGTTAAGGAGACTTATGTTTAAAGAATTCAAAACTGATCCCTTCTTCATGTTACGTTACTACATTTTCAATCTGATCATTCTGCTTCCCATCGATCTATTTCTCTATTTCAGATCGTCCTTTTCCTTATCGACCCTAGGATACTTCCTATTTGGCTTACTTCTATTGATTATGCCAAATTTTAGGTACATTGCCTGTTCAGAAATATTTTTTATTGCCGCTACACTGTATTTCTTTCAACCTGATTTTTCCTTTTGGAACTTGGCACTAATTCCTTTAGGAGTTATTGTTGGGCTCTATTCAGCTGTTATGATACATAACGCAGCACATGCCAATATTAAACCTCTATGGTTATCAAGGCTAATCGGAGAAATTTGTGGTTTACACCAGTTAGGTGGGTTTACCGGGTGGGTTGTTACCCATCATCTCCACCATTGTTTTCCAGACGATCCAGAAAAAGATCCACATCCTCCACATAATTTACAGTTCTGGAAGTTTGCCGACGAAATGAAAAATACAATACGAGGAGCATTGACTCGGAGTTATTTTGAAATTTGGGGAGAAACAGCAAAATCTCAAAGAATTTGGACTGGATTAGAGATTTTATTACCTATTAATCGCTTTCTCCGCTCTCTACTGTGGCTCTTGATTGGCGGTCCTATTGTATTCACCTTCTTCTTTATTCCTTCATACATAGGTAATGTTCTGATATTCTATCATTTCAATTATTACACTCATACACAGGCGATAGGTGCAACAGGAGATATTATGAACTTAAATCATAATGTCTTCTACAAACTAATGAATACCCTACTTTTTGGCACCTATTTTCACAAAAATCACCATCTCAATCCCAATTTGTTCGATCCGAGAAAACTAAAAACTACTTCAAAAGCTGAAGGTTTATTGTCTCAAGTGTAATGCCCTGCAATGAGAGTGAATAGAGGCGTTGCACCAAAAGAGGCAAGGGGGCAAGGGGGCAGGGCGCAGGGGAGAAAGAATATTCTAAGAACTTGCCCCCTGTGCCCTTTCTCCCTGCCCCCTTGCCTCAATTTTCTCCACCAGATTTGTCTTCTGGAAACTTCCCTTCTCTAACCTCAACACCAAAATTCTGTACCGCCTGTGTAATCATCTCCCGCAGATTTACATAAGTCTTGGCAAATGGTGGTTGCCGCTCAGAAAGACCTAGCAAATCTGCGGTCACTAATACCTGTCCATCACAATATGGTCCTGCACC
>JAFAVL010000083.1 GCA_019242465.1 Chroococcidiopsidaceae cyanobacterium CP_BM_RX_35
CTTCAGCATGAGGCACAACTAGCAGCAACCCTGCTAGTCCAAAAGCCTTAGACAAGATATGACCAACGAGGCAGAAGCGCTCGGCGATAACAAGTTGCTTCATGAAGATACCCTAAGAAGACGTAACACTCAAGGCAACGCCTGTGAAATTTCCGACGCGGCGGATAAAGGCGAAGCATTTTCCGTTGCTCTAAGGTGGAGGTTGCCTCCTTTGAGAGCGGCGGGACAAGGCTCCCTCGTCCCCACCACTTCAACTCAAGAGCGCAAGCTCAAAAAGCGCCTATAACAGTATTACAAATGTTTAAGAGCATAATTAAGAACTTTCATTATTTCTCATTGTACAGATTCAACCAGAATCTAGTACTACCTACGCCGACTAACTGCATACATGCATTAGACAGTAGAGTAGTTTTGAGAAATACCCCATAACACTGGCAATCAAGAGAGAATGTCAACCTCAAAAAAGCTTCCCTGGGTCTCCTTGCTGCTACTGCTGGTCGTGTATACGGTCTTAGGCTGGCTACTGTCTACTATCCCCTATAAACATTGGACCCTCTGGTTGGTCGCCGGGGCTGTAGCGTTGCTGATATCCGGAGCTTTAACCTCCGCATTGCCATTGGTTAAAGATGTTGTAGGCTTTACGCTGAAGTCAGACACTAGGGCTTTCATCATCGTCACAATAGCTGCTTTTGTAACGGTATTAATCGTGACTTGGATTAATGCATTTGCCCATGCCTTGATTTTGATGTCAGCCGAGTCACTAGCACGGTTAGAGCTACAAACAGCTAGGTTTAATCAGTGGCAAGCCTTTGGGATTTTGTCCTTCGTATCCCTGGCTGGCTTGGGAGTCGGAGGGGTAGCTCACTTCCTGATCTACAGCCACCCCTTTTGAAGAGAGCAGTTCTCTCTCAGGATGCAACCGATTCGAGAGGTGTTTCCTCAGTTGTGACTGTTGCCGCGTAAACACTTACCTTCTTGCGGCTTTTACCCTTTCTCTCAAATTGCACAACACCATCGATCAGGGCGAATAGAGTATCGTCGCTACCGCGACCAACATTGCTGCCTGGGTGGAATTTAGTACCGCGCTGACGCACGAGAATATTGCCTGCCCGCACAGCCTGACCGCCGTAGCGTTTGACACCAAGACGCTGGGCATTCGAGTCGCGACCGTTACGAGTACTACCAGTTCCTTTCTTATGAGCCATGATTTCCTCCAATCTCTAATCTTTTATTTTGATTCATCTTCGGGTTCAGCAGTATTCTCAACCACTTCTGTTGCTGATTCATCGGTGTCGTTTGGCACGACTTCCGCTGCGACTTCTACTGCCTCTTCATCGGCTATCGGCGCGGTGACAGCTGCTACAGTTTCATCTATTACGTCTGCTTTAGAGGCTAACACTGAACCATTTAGACTAATAGAGTCAACCATCAATCGTGTGATTTCCTGGCGATGCCCCCGCTTCTTGCGAGTTTTTTTCTTAGGGCGCATCTTATAAACAATGACTTTGCGACCTCGCAGTTGTCGCATTACCGTACCCTCTACGGTCGCCCCTTCTACAAAGGGCTGACCAATGGTGACATCACCGTTGTGCTGCACTAGCAGGATGGCTTCTAAAGTGACTGTCTGCTCAGGCTCCACATGGAGCAGTTCAATGTCGTAGAAGCGCCCTGGTTCAACTCGTAGTTGTTTGCCGCCGGTTTCAATGATTGCGTAGGTCATGATCTGGTTCTTAAGTTTGCCGTACAGGTAGCTGTAAACGTCTTGGTTGGAAAGAGTTCCAGCTTTTGCTATGTGTCTACCTGATCCGAGCAGGAATTAGACAGCCGATCTATTATCATCGTTGATTATCCAGAAATATGTCAAGTGCTAACATAAGTAATTTGGCGTACAAGTAGAAGCAGGTACTTTCTGCCCCTAAGTCTCATCTAAGCGATAGCTCCCGACTGCTGCTGCAGCTTTCTAATTAACTCTTGGACTCGTTGGTATTTGTCTTTATCTCCCTGCTTTTGAAAAAGGGTTGCAGCTGTTTGATAATCATTGATTGCTCCCTGCTTGTCCCCTAATGCCTGACGCACAATTCCTCGATTAGCATAGGCAATAGCAGGACTAACTTCACCCCAGTTCTGATTGATTTTTAGAGCCCGATTGAACTTTTCTATCGCGGCTTTGTAATCTTTGAGTTGCAGGTAAATAGAGCCAAGGTTGTTGTAGGCAAGAGAATTGTTTGGATTAACCTGAATCGACTGCTGATAATCGGCAATTGCTCCTTGGTAATCTTCTAGCTTGCTGCGAGCTATCCCTCGATTGACATAGACAGATGCAGGACTGATGTCACCCCAGTTCTGATTGATTTCCAGAGCCATATTGAAGTCTTCTATTGCTGCTTTGTAATCTTTGAGTTGAATACGACTAAAACCTCGATTATTGTAAGTGACAGAAATATCTGGCTTCAGTTGAATCGCCCGATTATAATCAGCGACTGCTCCCTGGTAGTCTCCTATCCTAATGTGGGCTATCCCTAGGTTGTAGTAGGCTGCAAAAACAGTGGGGTCGAGTCGAACAACCTGGTTCCAGTCCTTAATAGCGCCGTGATAGTCATCTAGCCCAATACGCGCAATCCCCCGTTCGTAGTAGGCTTGAATGTCATCAGGTTTGAGCTGTAAAGCGCGGTTGAAGTCCTCAACTGCTCCTCGTTTGTCTCCCATCTTGAGCTTTTCTGACCCACGCTTAAGAAAAGTGTCGGCACTTGGCGTCTGAACTATGAGTGTTTGCTGTGACTGATGGTTACGCCACGTTGTAGGCGGTGCTGCAAGTACAGTAGGAACACCTACTATTGCTATTCCTAAAAATGAGATCGCTCTATAGATAAAACTCATGACCTTAAAGATATGCGTACACTAATGCGAACTTTCACGAAGCAAAGAGCGTTGCTCGAGGAAGCCTACGAGTGAGAACTTTGACTCCGTCCACTGGGGGCAAGTAGCTAGAATAGGTACATGCCCCAAACTACACCTGCTCTCCACCCTTCAGCTCCTGATTCCTCAACCAAGACGCACCCTACACTCATTTTGGTTGACGGACATTCCCTAGCGTTTCGCTCTTATTTCGCCTTTGCCAGAGGACGAGATGGGGGCTTACGCACAACTACTGGAATTCCCACCAGCGTGTGTTTTGGCTTTCTCAAATCATTGCTAGAAGTGATGGCAACTGAGCAGCCTGAATCAATGGTGATCGCCTTTGACTTAGGTTTGCCCACCTTCCGCCACGAAGCCGATGATACATACAAAGCCGACCGTCCAGGGACACCAGAAGACTTTATCCCCGATCTGAAAAACCTGCACGAACTGCTAGACGCTTTAAATCTAACAATTGTGACAGCTCCAGGTTATGAAGCAGATGATGTCTTGGGAACTCTAGCGATTCGGGGCGCGAGTGCTGGTTATAAAGTCAAGATTGTAACTGGCGATCGCGATTTATTTCAACTGATCGATCTAGCCAAAGGCATCAGTGTTTTGTATCTCAGCTCAAATTTTTGGCAGCGTGGCAACACCATCAACCCTTCGGAGTTTCACCCGGAGCAAGTGCAAGCGAAACTGGGAATTCTGCCTTCTCAAGTCGTCGATTTCAAAGCTCTATGTGGAGACAAGTCTGATAATATTCCAGGCGTCAAGGGGATTGGCGAGAAGACAGCAGTACAACTGCTCAATTCCTATGGCAACCTCGACCAGATTTATGCCTCTTTAGATCAGATTAAAGGGGCTACCAAGAAAAAGCTGGAAGAGGGCAAAGAGCTAGCCTATCACTCGCGTTTTATGGCAACTCTGGC
>JAFAVL010000121.1 GCA_019242465.1 Chroococcidiopsidaceae cyanobacterium CP_BM_RX_35
CAGTTTCTGCCATTGCCAAGTCCCTAGCATTCTCATACGCTTCTTTCAGCGCATCATCAAGATAAGGTTTGAGGCTGGGGTTGTCTTTCAATAACCGTAATGTGTCACGGCGCTGGATGCGAAGTGTTGCCAGCCAGCTACGACTACGATGTTGAGCTTGCACGGGCGCGCCGCTGGAGCCGCCTCCAGCGGAACGTTGAGGTTGATGTTCCCATTTCAGCAAGTGCCCAATCAATATACTCAAACGGCTGCGAAGCTCTTGGCGTTGCTGCTTACCCAAAGATTCAATCTCCTCAATCAAGTTTGGTAAGTCAACCTGACTCCATTGTTGGTTGCGGAGCAACATTGCTTGTTCCTGTGTCCAAGCATAGAAATCAGTTTCGTAGAGGTTTAGTGCAGACATTGGAGTCTTTATCGTCTTTGGGTTTGCTTCAGGCACATGCCTGGTTCTAGCAGATTTTGTGGTGTCCGTTAGTTCGATACACCAAACTGTAAAACAGGATACTAAGGCTCAATTTCCTTAACTCGGCGGATGGGCAAGTTGGCAATCAACGCTGTTGCCCGTTGGTTGCTTTCTAGGGAAAACTCCAATCCCTCTGTCTCGATTTCTACGTAACGAGAGACAACTTCTATAATTTCCCGCCGCATTTTCTCCATCATCTGCGGGCTGAGGTCAGCTCGGTCGTGGGAAATCACTAGTTGAAGTCGGCGCTTGACTTCCGCACGGCTGTTGTCATCTGTGCGAGGGAAAAGTCGTTCTAGAAGATCGCTAAACATGGTAATGGTGGCAGGGGTAGTTAAGCTCAGAGAATCTCGGATGACAACTTTTTTCAACCAAATAGCCAGTTACGGATGCGGGAGAAGATGCCGTTTTGGGTTGCATCCAGATCCATAAACTCGATCGTTTCCCCCTCCAGTCGTCGAGCGATGTTGTCAAACGCGATTCCAGCCGTTGAGGGAGTTTCTGCTAAAACCAAGGGTTCGCCACGATTGGTAGAGACAATGACGCGCTCATCTTCAGGAACAACTCCAATGAGGGGAATTGACAGCAGTTCTTGCACGTCATGCACTGACATCATGTCATTCACCTGTACCATTGCGGGTCTTAGCCGATTCACAATTAAGTGGATACGCTTAACTCCTTGTGCCTCCAGTAAACCTACCACTCGATCGGCATCGCGCACAGCAGCAATTTCTGGTGTGGTCACAATGAGTGCTTCTTCCGCCGCCGCAATCGCATTTCTGAAGCCCAGCTCAATTCCTGCCGGACAATCAATCACTACGTAATCGTAAACTTTACTCAAGTCTTCGACTAGCTGTTTCATCTGGTCTGGATTGACTGCCTCCTTGGTGCGGTTTTGAGCAGCAGGGAGCAGGACTAGCCCCGATTCCCGCTTATCTCTTACCAAGGCTTGCTCTAAGCGACACTCGCCAGAAAATACCTCAACCGCTGTGTAAACGACCCGATTCTCTAGCCCTAGCAGCAGGTCCAAATTTCTCAGACCAAAATCTGCATCTACTAAGACAACTTTACGCCCTAACCGGGCTAAAGCCATACCTATGTTGGCTGTGACTGTAGTTTTACCGACCCCTCCTTTACCGGAGGTTGTGACAATTATGCGACTCATGACTTTGATAAGAACTGGGACTTAGAAAACTCGGCAACCTTGGTGATGCGGATTCCTTCTGGCGTCACGTAAGCAATCTCAGGATAATAATGCTCTGGCTGCATCTGTGGTGCCCTGGCGACAAAATCCGCTATTCGCAATTGAGTTGGCTCCATTTGCAACGCCATGATGAGAGATTTAGAATTTCCACTCACACCAGCATGAGCAATCCCGCGTAGACGACCCCAAACTAAGATATCTCCATTTGACACCACAATACCGCCAGGATTGATGTCTCCCAGAATTACAACTGTGCCAGAATGACGAATTTCTATTCCCGAACGTACAGTCATTTGTAAATATAGCGGTTCGGCTATGGGCTGAGGTACAGGTGTGGGATTCAGGGCAGGAAAAGATGGTTGTTGCTCAACTGAATAGCCTGCTGTTGCAGCAGCAACAGCAGTTTGACGGCGGCTGGTATGGATACACTTTAACTGAAGTTGGACTTCATATAGGGCATCAGCAACCGCTTGTAATTGTCTTCCATCTAATAACCGATCCGCTGCCATGAGATGCACTGGCGTTTGCGGTTGCCAGAAGCGATCACCGCCATTGAGGCGCTGCTTCATCTGTTGCCAAAGGTCATTCCAGTTTGTTACAGAAGCCAACGTCTGTGCTTCTGTCGGCAAGATTAACAGTAGCCGCCCCTCTTCAGTTTTAAAGCGGACTTGAATGTCGCTTTTCACCGTTTCCAATGCAGGCGGCGTAACGGCTGTTATTAGATCTGGGAGGGCGGAATCAGAGGTCATGCCGGACAAGTCGGTGAGCTGGTTAAGTATTTATATTAAATGAGATGGGGCACTGGGGGGAGGGGGAAAGGCGCTCGTGGGAAAGGCGCTCGTGGGATTTGAAGAATTATTTAGTTAGGCGATTGTAGACGGTGACTAGGGCGTTTTCATCTCCGACGTTACCGGGGAACAGCACTACTGGCAAATTGGGGAATTGGGGATGGTTAGCTGGGGTACGGACGATAGAACATCCAGGTAAAATTTGACCTAGTAACCGGGCTGAGGTTAGGGCTAAACCTTGA
>JAFAVL010000166.1 GCA_019242465.1 Chroococcidiopsidaceae cyanobacterium CP_BM_RX_35
CCGGAAATTCTCTAGAACTAAATAACTCCTTGCTGTTAGGACGCAGTAGAGCCTTAGTTGTGAAAGGAGCAAAAACCCCGACTGCATCAACCTGTCCAGCCAAAAATGCTGCTGCGGCTTTTCCTGTTTCTAGGGGTTGGAACTGAATATCTGCCTGAGTCAAACCGACCTTACTCAGACCTAGCAACAGGAGAAAGTGATCAACTGTTCCCGGTTCTGCGGAAACTTTTTTCCCCTTCAGATCGGCAACGCTATTGATTCCTGCTCTCACAATGATTTTGTCGTTACCCGTTGAATTATCGTTAACCAAGACTACGACTTGATCTGAACCATTTGCGACTGCACTAATTGTGTCATTCAAGGTTTGACTATTAGCATCTATTTTGTTAAAAACTAATGCATTAATTGAATCTAGATAGCCATCAAACCATCTCAAATCAACATTTGTTTTGTTTTTGTTGAATAAACTTTCTACTTGAGCAACTTGTAAAGGAAGCCAGCCAGGCCAAGTGCTGAAACCAAGCCGGATTGGTGTACCTGTAAAAGCATTGAGTGAGGTAGATTGTGGAGATGAAGCGCAACTTACTGTGACGACTAAACTCACTAAGAATATTGCGAATAAAGGCAGTAGTTTACGGAATTTCATTTAGGTTCAGTTTCCTTTCTAACTCACTTTGAATTGACCAACGCTAGCCTGTAGCTGTTGTGCCACAGCCAGTAGTTCCTTAAATGAGGCTGATACAGCGGTGGCTTCAGTAGAGTTTTTGTTAGCGATCGCCACCACACCAGTAATAGTTTGAGTCACAGTCTCAGAAGTTTGAGATTGAGCCACAGCCGCCTGAGCGATCGCTTCTACCAAGGCACTAATTTGGGTACTAGCTGCGGTAATTTTGTTCAGACTACTGCGGGTTTCATTCACCAATTGGGTGCCAGTGACGACCTGTTCGGTTCCAGCTTTCATCGCTGCCACCAGTTCATTCGTTTCTGCCTGAATTTCTGCCACCAGTGCTTCAATTTCTGCTGTAGCTTCTACCGACTGTCGAGCCAGCGAACCTACTTCATCAGCAATCACCGCAAAACCGCGACCTTGTTCCCCAGCACGGGCGGCTTCAATTGCGGCATTGAGTGCCAGCAAGTTAGTTTGATCGGCAAACGCACCGATCAGTTTCACCACCTTAGAAATCTTTTGTGAAGATTCACCTAACCGCTGCACTTTTTCTGAAGTTTCTGCCACTGTCTCTTGAATTGCCACAATCCCGTCCACTGTCCGGTTCATCGCGACATCACCTGCTTCTACAGTTTGATTTGCCTGTCTCACCACAGCTTCAGCCTGTTTAGCGTTAGCGGCGACAGCGCGAATCGAGTCAGACATCTGCTGAATTTGTGCCAACACGGCGGTGATTTCTTCGGCTTGCCGCGAGGCTTCAGTGGATAGCACCTGTACAGAGACTTCATTGGTGTTGGTAGTTGCTGCCACTTGTTGGACTGCTGCTTGCACTTGGCTAACAATTCTACGTAAGCTGCCAATGGTGGCATTATATGAGTCTGCTACCGTGCCGATTTCGTCTTCTGTTACGTTGGCGCGGATAGTCAAATCTCCACGACTAACTGGGTCAACCTCCATCAGCAATGCCAAGGCACGTTGCTGCAGAGTTTCTTTTTGTTGGCGTTGCTCAAGCGAATTTATCTCTGCGGCTTGCCGCGCTTGTTCTAACTTTTCTAGGAGACTGGCACGGTCTAAAGTCACTCCGATTTGTGTTGCCAACTGGGTGAAGACATCAATCTCATCCTGCTCCCACACCCGTGGTTTGTCGCATTGGTGAGCAATCAATAAGCCAAACAACTGATCGTTTCTGATGATCGGTGCTACCAAGTTTGCTTTGACAGCAAATTGAGACAAGGTTTTGAGGTAACAATCATTGACTCGTGGTTCTTTGTAAACATCATTAATTCGGGTAACTTGACCTTTGCGGTATCGTTCTACCTGACCTTGCCTTAAGCAGGCGTCATCAATTTCAACTCCCAGAGATTGTGGCCAACCTGAAGCGACTGATTCAGCAATGACAGTTCCCTTCCAGGTAACCGGATCGAGACCATAAACCACGACTCGATCGGTTCTGAGTCCTTGTCGGATACTTTCAACAGCTGTGCTGAGGATATCTTGCAAATCGAGAGATTGAGTGAGGAGGACGGTAATGTCCTTGAGCAATCCTGCTCGCTCAGCTTCAACTTTTTTTCGTTCTAGCAGAGATACGCGGTCGAGAATCAATCCTAGTTGACCAGCAGCTCCCGTCAGAAAATTGATTTCATGTTGCTGCCAAAAATATGGTCCCGAACAGTGATGGGCAATTAGCAAGCCGAAGAGCTGACCTTCGCTCACAATTGCTGTTACCAGATTGGCTTTGATCTGCAAACGTTCCATCAACTTAAGATGATCTGCATGGAAACCAGCCTCGAAGACATCATTAGTAGGCACGACTCGACCGTCTCTGTAGGCTTCGAGCAGTTCCTCCCCAATGCAGGCATCTTCAATCTGGTTATTGAGGGCAACAGGCCAACCAGGCAGTACAGATTCAGCGGCAATGTATCCAGTCCGATCCGGGTTGAAGCGATAGACGACGATGCGATCGGCGTTGAGAATTTTTCGGATGCCTTTAACTGCCTGAGCCAGGACATCTTCTAGGTCTTCAATAGTGTGGGAGGTGGCAATTTCAGCAAACAAGCGGGCTCGTTCAGCTTCAGATGATTGGTTCTCAAGTAGAGTCTGAATTTGGTCTGCCATCTGGTTGATGTTAAATCCTAGAGTGGCAAGTTCGTCTTCCCCTGCTACAGCAATGCGGGTGAAGAGTTCCCCTTGACCCAATTTCTCTACAGCGTCAGTCGCAGCGAGAATTGGTCGAGTGGCTCGGTTAACCAGGTAGGAGGCGATCGCACCCACTAGCAATGCTGCCACCACAGTACCAATCCCTAACGTTAATAACAGCTGTCTAGAGGCGGCGAATCCCTCTGCTATGGGCTGGAGCACTACAGCACTCCAGTTCAATCCCGTTGCCCCTGCAAGTCTGCCAGCTGGAGCGTAGGATACTATGTACTTCTTGTGATCGAGCTGAGAAAAATCTATTGTGCTACCGACTTTATCTGCTGCTTTCAACTGAGCAGCGTGAGGAAAAATTGACTGAATATCCTGATTCGTATAACTCGCTGGTGTCGATACGACAACTTTCCCATTTTGGTCCAGCACAAGATTGGCGTAGGCATTGAAGCCTTGAATTTCCTTCGCTAAAGCTTTTGCTTCTAGCTCAAAAGTTCCACTGAGAGATCGCACCAGTGTTTGTGTTCGCACAACACCAATTGTTTTACCCGTCACCGTATCAATGACAGGTGCAGCAACAAAGATACAATAGCCTTGCCCTGGTATGACTGACTGTCTTGGAGGAGTAATGACGGGACGATTGGTTTTTAGGACTGCTTGAAAGTAGTCGATCTTGCTGAAGTTAGCAGGAATTTTTCCAGACCCGGCGCCTAGCAGTAAATGACCGGAAAGATCGGCAACAGCAATAGTGTAATAACCTTCCTTATTACTCATAAATTGAGTCAGTGTTGCTTCCTTTACCTGTGCCGAAGTGACTGCTCGCACATTAGGATCGTTGAGAATCCTTAATTGAGAGAGAGTTTGAATATCTCTATAGCGCTCAATAGTGAAGCGGTCGAGGGTATTTGCTATGTAAAGCGCATGGGTTTTTTGTTGATTAAATGTATCCTCAGTGATTTTTCTGTTCGCCAAAACATAAGTAGTGGCACCAATTGCTAAAACTGGAATTGTACTCAGGGTGATCGCCAAAGCTGTGGCCTTGACTCTCAAGCTGAGCCCTCGCCATCGACGGCGAGGGAGTGTTTGACGACCTACATGTACCTGTCCAGGGACAAACAAGTTTTCTACGTCTGATTCATGGTGTTCTAGCTGCTCGCTGACCCGTTTTATGTCTTGCTGCTCAGAAATTATCTGAGAGAAAAATTGTTCGCCGGGTGTCATCTGATGGGTGGCTTTGTTAGGTTCGGGAGAGGAAATCATGGATAAGAGGGAGTAGGGGAAATAAATAGGGGAAAAAGAAGACTTAATTCTTGCTTCTCACTCCTAGCTATGGCATGCCAGCAAGGATAGACCTGGCATCTAGAACTATGAGAATTTCACCATTTGATTTCAGCCAAAGACCGCGCAAAAAAGGCACCAGCTCAGGGGTTACAGAAGTAGGTGGTGGTGATTGAATCGAGTCTGGGTTAAGCCATTCCATATCTTCCACCTGGTTGACCACTAGCCCTAACAGTTTTCTATCAGCAGTTTGCGGCGCTACTGCCTGTCTGTCTGGCATTAGCTGTGTCTGGTGAATCACGATTGCTGTATAGCTTGAGTGATTGGTTACGTGTCGGTACAATGGAGCAAGTCCCACTAAATGCCCCAGATCTACCATCCACAAAATCTCGCCCCGCCAGTTGTGAATTCCCATGACCCAGGCTGGTAGGTTGGGAATTGGCACAATTTCGTGAGTCGCCATAGTGATTACTTCCGTCAGCTGTTGCACAGGCAACACGGCACAGGTATCAGGCACAAGCCGAAACCGCAAAAAGGGTGAGTCAGCACGGTAGGAAGACTGTCCA
>JAFAVL010000283.1 GCA_019242465.1 Chroococcidiopsidaceae cyanobacterium CP_BM_RX_35
TCCACGATGCAGACTTTGCTCAGCAGCTTCAGATGATGCTTGAAACAGAGACTCAAGTCACGCGGATCAGGATTAACCGTGATGCTGCATCTGTAGCTATCACCTATAAATCCAATGCACCGGATGTCAAAATGCGTTCGCATTTGGTTCGTCTGCTGCAAAATGCTGGTGGGGCAGTCGTTCTAACAAGCTCTAAAAGCTCATCTCCGCAACCCGCAGCCCATACAATTAGCTCCCAACCAGCTTTGAAGCTTTCTGCCCTCGCTACAACTTTGGCATTAATGGGGGGACCGATGGGACTGCCTATTCCAGCAGTTATAGTAGCTGGAACCATAGTTGTTGCTGCCTTGCCTGTAGCGCAACGAGCTGTGACAGGTGTTAAAGAGCAAAGAAGACTAAATATTGACTTCCTGGATTTGATGGCAATCGCCATTACCACTCTCCAAGGTAACTTTCTGACGCCATCACTGATGCTTGGTCTGATTGAAATCGGCGATCACATTCGCGAACGGACAGCTCAAAAGAGCAAATTGCAGACACTCAATCTCCTCGACTCCCTCTCAGCATGTGTTTGGGTTGAGCGCGATGGACAGAAGCAACAAGTTTCGATCCACGAAGTTCAGCTAGGTGATACAGTCATTGTCTACCCAGGCGAGCAGATTCCCATTGATGGTCGTATCTTGAGGGGTAAAGCACTACTTGATGAACAGAAACTGACTGGTGAATCCATGCCAGTGGTGCGAAACAAAGGACAAGCTGTTTACGCATCTACCTTAGTTAGGGAAGGGAGGATTTACATTCTGGTTGAACGGATGGGCAATGATACCCGTGCCGGACAAAGTATTCAATTAATGCAAGCCGCTCCCGTTCATGATACCCGGATAGAGAACTATGCAGCGAAAATTGCTGACAAAGCAGTGACGCCTACTTTGCTGCTTGGTGGCTTAGTGTTTGCTGTCACGCGCAACCCAGCTCGGGCAGCCTCCGTCCTCACTCTTGATTTTGCTACTGGCATCCGGGTTTCGGTACCGACAACAGTCTTGGCAGCAATTACCTATGCAGCACGGCGCGGCATCCTGATTCGCAGTGGGCGGGCATTAGAACAACTAGCACAGGTTGATACTATCGTCTTTGACAAGACAGGCACTCTGACTGAGGGTGAGGTAACTGTCACTGGTGTCGAGAGTATTAATCCATTGACGCCACCTACGCGAGTGTTGGAACTGGCAGCTGCGGCTGAGCAACGTCTCACTCACCCAGTAGCAGCAGCTGTGATGCGCTACGCACAGTCTCAAGCAGTCTCAGTGATGCCGCGCGGCAAGTGGGATTATCATTTGGGTCTAGGTGTCCAAGCACAAGTTGATGGTCAGGTGGTTCAGGTAGGTAGCGAGCGCTTTCTGCATCAGGCTGGGATTGACCTAAAGCAGCATCGAAAGCTCAGTCAGGCAGAGGAAACCTCAACCATCTATGTAGCTAGCAATGGTGAACTTCAAGGTAAGATTGAGTACAGTGATGTTCTCCGTCCAGAAAGCTGCGACGTAATTGCAACGCTACGAACGGTTGCAGGTGTGGAAATTCACCTTTTGACTGGAGATAAGTGGCGGACAGCCAACACTGTTGCTGCTGAGCTTGGTATTCCAGCAACTCACACTCATGCAGAAGCTTTTCCCGAACAGAAAGCAACAGTCGTTCGTCAACTGCACGAACAGGGTAAGACAGTAGCATTTATTGGGGATGGAATCAATGATTCCCCAGCTTTGGCTTACGCTGATGTCTCTGTTTCCTTTGCTCATGGCTCTGATATTGCCCGGGAGACAGCAGACATCGTGCTGATGCAGAATGACCTTCAAGGTTTAGTGGAGGCAATTGCGATCGCTCGTAAAGCCAAAAAATTAATTCACCAGAACACAGCTATCGTTGCTATCCCCAACCTCGCTGCTATTGTGCTAGCCGTGATTTTTGGGATTAGTCCCCTGATGGCAACAGTAGTCAATAATGGCTCGACGGTGGCTGCAGGACTGAATGGCTTACGACCCATACTCAAAGGTCGTAAGCGAAAAAATCTTCCTTTAAGGGGTGAAATGATTGTCCTTTTTAAGGGATAGTTTAAAGTTTAAGCAGATTTAGCTAGTTACCGGAGGTAGTTTATCATGGCAATAAAAATTGGCGATTTCTTTGAAGAAGCTGGCGTACCCGGTGTGATAGCAGGGATTGGTGCGGTGGTATTAGCTCCTGTTCTGATTCCAGTTGTGGCTGGAGTTGGTAAGCCCTTAGCCAAGGCTGCAATCAAGGGTGGGCTTGTTCTCTACGAGAAGAGTAAGGGTGCTTTATCAGAAGTCAACGAGAGCTTTGAGGATCTTGTCGCTGAGGCAAGAATGGAACTCTCTGAAGGCAAGTATGAGTCAGTAGTTGAATCTACAGTGCCATCCCATGGCGACGAGATATTGCCTGATAATGGAGGAGTGTAAATAGTCAACGGTACACCACCAATGCACAACGGCAGTGTACCGTTGGTCGCTGCTGCAATCGCAGCAGCATTTCTGCGGTTATAGGAGTAGGGGAGCAGAGGAGATATGAGATAAATAGATCCGTATTCAGACTCTTCCCCACTCCTAATTAGCCTACCCTACTATTGACTTATGCAAGAAGTAACCTTAGCAAAGCTGTCTACACCAATAACTGCACGAGTTGTCAGTTGTACCCCAGGACGGATACGACTTAGAGTTTCGTACCCAAACCATCAATCTGAGGCAATGAAACGAATCACCAAAGTTTTAGAAATACAGCCTGAGATCAATCGGGTACGGAATAATCTCCAAAATGGCAGCATTGTTATCAATTACAATCGCGATCTTGTAAATCTCGATCAAATTGCTGCCGCTCTGAGGGATTCAGGGATTGTTTTTAGTAAGCGTAAGCAAGGAAAATCTGAGGCAGCAATGCAAATAACGGAGGCAGTTTTTGGCTTGAACCAGCAAGTCAAACAAGCAACAAGTGATGCCATCGACTTGCGCTTCCTTTTACCTTTGGGATTCAGTATGCTTGCTGTCAGGCAACTGCTAGTTAAGGGGCTGCAATTTGAAACTATTCCCTGGTATGTCTTGGCTTGGTATGCTTTTGATAGCTTCATCAAACTGCACTACACAACTGAAGAGCAACCGTAACCTTGTTCATCACTCCCGTTCCATATAAGCTTACATTCTTTATCTATTGAAAAATGTTTAAATCTGCCAAATTTTAATTGTTTTATCAGAACTACTGCTAACGACAAATTGACCATCTGAACTGAGGGCGAGAGAATTCACCGCCTTTGAGTGCCCAGTAAGAGTTTGTAACAGTTCGCCCGTACTTAGTCGCCAAATCTTGATGGTATCATCAGCACTGCCGCTGACTAATAATGTTCTGTCAGGACTAATAGCGACAGATTTCACCTCACCTGAATGCGCAGTAATGGTTCGTAACAGCTTGCCCGTGCTTAGACGCCAAATCTTGATGGTATTATCAGCACTGCCACTGACTAATAATGTTCCGTCAGAACTAATAGCGACAGATCTCACCTCACCTGAATGCCCAGTAAGGGTTTTTAGCAATTCGCCTGTGCGGAGTTGCCACAGTCTAATTTTGTTGTCACTACCACCGCTAGCGAGAATACCATCAGGGCTAATGGCAGCAGCATTGACTGAGTATGAATGCCAGAGGGTACAAAGCCGATCACCTGTATACAAATGCCAAATCTTGATTTTATTACTAGCACTAGCGAGTAGCTTCCCATCTGGGGCGATCACGACGCAGTTGACTGATTTTTTATGCCCCAACAAAGTATGTACTAGTTTGCCAGTATTCAGATGCCATACCTTGACATTTCCTCTAGGACAGTCATAACTGCCACTCGCAAGGAACTGTCCATCGGGACTGAGGGCAACAGATGAAACTCCACCAGCATGTCCAGTGAAGGTGCGGCGCAATTTACCAGTATCTAGACTCCAGACTTTGATTGTTTTGTCTAGACAGCTACTAACTAAAGTTTGCCCATTAGGACTGAGGCCGATAGATGAAACATTGCCAGAATCTCTAGTGAGTGTGGAGTGTGAAGTTGCGTATGCCGGTTGATGTTTTCGCTCTAAGTCGGCGATCGCACTCAGAAGTACCTCTACTTGGTTAACACCCTGACTTTTCCCAAAAGTTTCTTTAAGAAGAGCAGGCAGTAACTTTGGCAGTAAGGGAGATACAGCATAATGAGCGAGATGATATGCGTCTGCTACCCAGCCAGTGACAAGACAGTGACAGACAATCAAGAACTGGTAAAGCTTTTCAAAATCCTGATAGTTGATCTGATAGGGAAGCGATAATTTACTGGTATCAATTCCCTTACTCTTCCAGTTCTCTTCTTTTTCCAAAATCATCAAATTCGTCACATTATCTTTGCCCAGCTTGTTAATTTCCTCTGGATCTTCTCCTAGCGCTATAAGTTCGTCTCTAATTTTTTTCCACTCCAAAGCTCTAACTCTTACCGCTTCATAAAGAGTTTCTCGATAAGGCATTGTGAAAATAGTTTTGTAGTAATAATTTTCTTGACCAAACCCCCAATATGCAATATAGAAATTTAGATAATCTCCGTTAATTTCTGATCCTAGAACTAAAATCGGCTCGGATTTTAGCATCTCGAACAGAGTTTTAACACTAGATTCATCATGAAGACGCTTACTCTCCCAAGCTCCAGCTAAGAACTCTGTTGGTCTAACTTGACTGTGTAGAGAGTAATTCTGGTTAAGAAACTCTCGTATTCCTTCGGTTAACTTTAGCTCAATTCCTGAAATTCCCTCAGCAGCATTATCAGATTGCTCAAACTGAATTTTATTCGGAGGTGCCAGAAAAATCTTCAGTGGGATGATTCTATTATTTTTATCATATTCTAGAATCTGGGAAGGATACAATTTCAAGGGCCAATTTTCTAGAATTTTGTGAATCTCAGATAACTTAAGAGCTGCTTCTCGCTCTCCTTTTGCTAGTTTAATTTGTGTTTCACGGTAATAGGCAGCTAATTTTTGCTGCAATCCTTCTTCAAAATCCCGTGTCAAACTTTTTTGTTGAATTGAACCA
>JAFAVL010000300.1 GCA_019242465.1 Chroococcidiopsidaceae cyanobacterium CP_BM_RX_35
AGGCGGTCTACGCCTCCCTAATTGCCCGACAAGCCTGGCTGTCAAGGTCTATACAAACTGCATTTTTAGCAGCAAACATTCTTTGCTAAGCTAGAGCCAAATTCACTCTGATTGAGAACGTCCGCCATATTGTTAGATTGGCTCCAAACATTGCAGATCCAGGCAAACTAGACTCGACGACGTTTGGGTGGACGACATCCATTGTGAGGGATAGGGGTGATATCACGAATCAACGTAATTTCTAACCCTGCTCCTTGCAGCGCTCGAATAGCAGTTTCTCGTCCTGCTCCAGGTCCACTGACCATGACTTCAACTTGTCGCATCCCCTGCTCTGTGGCGCGACGCGCTGCGCTTTCAGCCGCAGTTTGAGCGGCAAACGGAGTCCCCTTTTTCGCCCCTTTAAAGCCACTAGAGCCAGATGAGGCCCATGAGATCACATCTCCGTTCTGATCGCTAATCGTCACAATACTGTTGTTAAACGTAGACTGAATGTAGGCAATTCCGTTGGGGACGTTGCGTTTTTGCTTCTTGGTTCCAGATTTTTTAGTTGGTTGTCTAGCCATATTGGAAGGAATGAATCAACTGCAGATTGCTTGTTCAAGTTACGGTAGAAATCAGCTAGATCGCTATTTCCCGCTCGGTGCTTTCCTCTTACCAGCCACTGTTTGCCGTCTACCGCGTCTAGTACGGGCATTGGTACGAGTTCGTTGCCCCCGGACTGGTAAACCCATACGATGACGACGGCCCCTGTAGGTGCCAATGTCAATCAAGCGCTTGATGTTCAGTGACTCCAAACGCCTCAAGTCTCCTTCGACCTGGTAGTTAGCTTCAATTGCCCCTCGCAGAGCTGCGACATCAGCATCACTCAGGTCTTTGACTCTGATATCTGGATTGACGCCCGTATCAGCCAAGATGTCTTTCGATCTGGATAGCCCAATTCCATAAATATATGTCAGACCGACTTCGACGCGTTTGTCACGCGGTAAGTCTACACCGGCAATCCTTGCCACGCTTTTCTCCCCCTAGTCTTAATACTGCTACAACATGTTTTCTAATAAATTTGTCGGTCAAGCACCTGTAAATGAATCAACAGGGTATAACACTCTAACCCTGGCGCTGCTTATGCTTGGGGTTAGCACAAATGACCATCACTCGTCCACGACGACGAATAATGCTACACTTTTCACAAATTTTTCGGACTGAGGCTCTAACTTTCATGCCTTCTACGCTCAGGATATGAATCTTATATTATACCACTTACTATGCAAACATTCAAGGAATAGTACCATAATTCATGGGAAAATTTTACCTGTCTCAAGCAAGAGTTTAGGCAAATCTATTTTTTTCTAAGTCGATAGGTAATTCTCCCCTTGGTCAAATCATAGGGAGTCAACTCGACTTTGACGCGATCGCCAGGTAGAATCTTGATATAGTTTCGTCGGATCTTGCCTGATATATGAGCAAGAACGTTGAAACCGTTATCTAGATCGACACGGAACATAGCATTTGGCAGGGATTCGGTAACCGTACCCTCCATTTCAATCAAATCTTGTTTAGACAACTCGGCGTTTCCTCAACTCAACCAACAGCAATTTAAGTAGCCACTGCTTTTCAATTTCAACACAGGTCACAATTTTGAGACTATTGCATTTGAACATTAATATATCTTATCAAAGATTCACCTAAAATTGGGCAGTTGACGTATTTTGAGAGGGTAGGAATTCCCTACCTTACTCTCTCTTAAGCACGGATGATCTTTTGCAGTTCGGCGGTGACGGCAGGCAGTGACTGAGCGCCATTGACTGATGTCAATTGTTGTCGTTCGCGGTAGTACAAAATTAAGGGAGCTGTTTGTTCGCGGTAAACTTCTAATCGATGACGTATGACATCTTCGGTGTCATCTTTTCGCCCCTCTTTTTTGCCGCGTTCGCGCATACGCTCAATCAACACCTCATCTGGGACTTCTAGACTAACGACATCAACACTGTATTGAGCAAGTTTTTGCAGTAATTCATCTAGAAAACTGGCTTGAGCTAGGTTGCGGGGAAAGCCATCTAGAATCCAGCCCGAGTTTGTATCTGGTTGATTCAATCGCTCACGCACCAAGTCCATTACCAGACTATCGGGAACGAGTTCACCTCGCTCTTGATAAGACTGTGCCTGGAGACCAAGAGGGGTGCCATCTTGGACTGCCTGACGGAGAATGTCACCAGTTGAGATATGGGGAATATGCCAGCAAGCAGCTAGGGCTTTAGCTTGAGTTCCCTTACCAGAACCTGGTGGTCCTAAAAGGATTAATCGCGTCACTACTGTTTCACCATTCCTTCGTAACGCTGAGAAATCACGTAGGTTTGAATTTGTTTTGCCGTATCAATTGCAACACCAACTAGGATCAATAGAGATGTAGCACCTAATCCACTAAAGGTTCTCACATTGAGAGCGCTCTCAACAGCAGTGGGAATGATGGCAACTAAACCAAGAAAGATCGCACCCAATAGAGTTAATCGATTCAACACTCGCTCAACATACTCACTAGTTGCTTTACCTGGGCGGATGCCAGGAATGCTAGAACCCATCTTCTTCAAGTTCTGTGCTAAATCCACTGGGTTAACAATCAAGGATGAATAGAAGTAGCTGAAGAAGATAATCAGGACGAAGTAAGCAAGTGCGTAAAGCCAAGGTGTAGAACCATTGGGACTGAAGAAAGTACCGACGAAGTTAATCACTTCCGGGTTCTTGGTGAAATTAGCTATAGAAACTGGCAGGATCAGGACAGCAGAGGCAAAAATAATCGGCATCACGCCCCCTTGATTTAATCGCAAAGGGAGATAGCTGCGGCTTTCTTGGTAGAGCTTACGACCCACTTGACGACGCGCCGAAACGATGGGGATTTTGCGACTTCCTTCTTGCACGAACACAATCCCCACAATCGTGACCAAGAAAACTAACAGAATGACGACGACACGCCCCACTGTTTCCCGACCACCTGTCTGAGCCAATTCAATCGTCTGTCCTAAAGTTTTTGGCAGCGAGGACACAATGTTAACAAAAATTAATAGCGAAGCCCCGTTGCCAACTCCACGTTCGGTAATGATCTCAGAAGCCCACATGACGAACATTGAACCA